>NZ_JBQKUL010000006.1:0-138729 GCF_054968565.1 Pseudoalteromonas sp. G5_S1_54_S4
ATATTCGGTAATTCTTTGAATTAACCTGCCTGTTTATTATTTGAAATCGACGCCAAAAGTTCAGATATCAGCTGCCTATCTATCTGAGCATTTTTTTCACTCAGTTTATGAATAAACTCTAAAGGTGTAAGCCCATGTGATTTTTCTTTAATGGTAATACTCGCGCCTTTATCCATTAAAAGTTGCACTAAACCAAAGTCATTAAGCAAAATAGCCGAGTGTAGAGGTGATAAACCATCTATGTGACTTAACGTATTTACTTTGATTCCTTTAGAAATAAAGTATTCGATATAAGCATCGCGCTTATCTATATCTTTAATTTCAAATAAAAATGCTAGACCAGCGCCTGATTCAAGTGATTCGATATCACCCTTATCTGCTCTATAATTAAGTAAATAATATTCACAAACGTCACTTGGTATATAGCGAGTATTATCATCAGTGCTGCAAATAGTAACATCTTCAATATCACTATTAATAAGCGAATACAAAGCAACTGAAGAATATCCAACAGATAACAATAGGAACAAAAAAATAGTAAGCTTTTTCATTTCTACTCCCAGATTACTTTACTATCAGCATCGCTATATATTTAAAAATTTAATACTCTCCCTATTCTCACATTAGTAAAAGGCTTGCCTTTTACCTCAGAGCACAAGTGCACTTTGTAAGCACCAATATGATTACCAAACTTTTTAAGTGTTGTTAAAAATGACATAAACAAGAAGCCTTAAAAATAGGCCGTGAACATTTTTTGGAGGGTTGCTACATGATTCCCTATCAAGCTTAAATATTCACATGCCTTTGTAAATAGGCCTCACATGATAAACAAGCCTATATAAAATACAATAATTAAAACTTTAGATGTATAGGTAAATCGAAAGAGAAGCTGAGCGCGAAGTAAATGACTTTGAGAAAGGACATTAATATAAAGCGAATTAACAGCTTTACTTGCTAATAAAAACTGCAAGCTGGCGGGTTTTTTTATGCCTTAAACTTTAATTGAGCTTTGAAGTGCTCAGTATTTTTTCATGATTGGAGCTAACTTATATTTGTATTTAATTTGATAAATCCAAACTATTTCCTAAACTCAAAATTAATCTCATACAAATAAGTTATCGTTTATTAAATTGTTTCTACAAAATTTACTAAGATAAAACCTCAAAGGTAATAAATATGAAAAGCATGAGCATCCCAGCGTTAATAATTAGCTTAATATTATCAGCTAATGTAATGGCTAAAACTGTCAGTATTCGGGCTGATAGCTGGTATCCAATGAATGGAGAACCTGACTCTGAAAAAGAAGGCTTTATGATTGATTTTGCCCGCGAGGTTTTCTCTGCTGCTGGGTATGATGTTGATTACAAAATCATGCCTTGGGAACGTGCCATTGTATCCACCCGAGAAGGTAGCTCTGATTGCGTTGTTGGTGCTTATACTGAAGATGCGCCTGACTTTAATTTCCCTGCTGAACAATGGGGAAAAGATATAACAGGTTACTTTATATTGAATTCCTCTTCATGGGTTTTCAATAACCTAGACTCTCTACTAACAGAAAAAGTTGGCGTAATTGAAGGTTATGCTTATGGCGAAGATTTAGATAAATTAATCGCATCAAGAAAGGATATTTTTAAATCAATTCCAGGGAATGACGCGCTAGAGAAAAACTTTAAAAAGTTAGCCGCAAATCGGATCGATGTCGTTATAGAATCAGTTTCCGTCGGAAAAGCTAAAATTAAGGATATGAACTTAGAAAGTAAAGTGAAGCTTGGAGGCCAAAATCCTTCCTCTGATTCAATTTACATAGCATGTTCACCGAATACCAAAGGTAAAGCGCTAACACAGATAGTAGATGAAGGCACAAAAGCAATGAGAGAATCAGGCAAGTTATCTCAAATAATGGAAAAGTATGGTTTAAGCGATTGGAAATAAAAAAGTTAAATAGGTGATTAACAATAAGCCTAGCATTGGGTAGTTGCTTTATTAATTTTTAAAATGGGTAAGGAGAGTGTTCAGAATTCTGAGCGCCCTCCCTCTGTCAAACTTAGCCCTTTTTATACCCTACAACAACATTTCAAAAAACAAGGCTGCTAGCTCATGCCTTCCTGTTACATCCGCTTTTTTATAAATAGCCGAAGATTGATTACTGATGGTTTTTTCAGATTTATCTCTAATGTTGGCAATCTCTGAAGTTGATAATCCTTTTACTAAAAATAGAGCAACTTCTTTTTCAGCTGCCGTTAGCCCCCACTTTTGAAACTGCTCTTCAATTTTACTAAAAAATGCAACTTTTGAGTCCTCTAGTTGCTGGTTAAGCAGCCTAATATTTTCTTTTGACGCTTTTAACTGCGCCAAATTGAGTTTTTCATTCGTAGTACGCTTATGGATATCAATCATTAAATAAACGAACAAAGCTAACGATACAACAATTAGCATTATTTCTTGAAAAATATGCTTAGGTTCTACATTGCTTGAAATATCGATTGATAAATCAATTAATTTAAAAATAATGATTAGAATCAATGTAAATGAAATCAACTTGTCTTTATGCATTTTCACCTAGCCATAAAAAAAGCCACAACAGCGTGGCCTTAATTATTGTTATACGTTCACTTACTTTAGTTCAGCTTCATCAGCAAGGATATATTTATTTTCAACCCATTGGCCTTCAACTTCAATTGCGGCCCCCACGGTTAAGGCACTCATAAACGTTGCTAAATTAACATCTTGGTCATTCACTTCAAGCTCTGCATTTTCAGATAATTGCACTTCATAGCCGTTTAACATAAAGCTATTTGCTGTTAAAAGTTCAGTAACCGTACCTTCTAATTCAACATAGCCAACTTTGTTATCATCACCGCCATTATCGTCATCTCCAGCGTCCCCACCGTCGTCGTCTCCATCGTCGCTTTTATTCTCAAGCTCAACTTTACCAAGCACAAATACGTTATTGATATCATATAGGCCTTCAACATCAACTCTATCGCCAACGACAAGCTGCTCTATAAACGTTGTTAGAGAAACCAATACATCATTTATGATATATTTTGCATTGGCATCTAACACAATTTCAGCTCCATTAACCGTTATTGTATTGTTTGAAATTGCAGTGATCTGCCCCTTCATTTCCCATTCTTGCTGGTATTCGTCTTGGTCTTCTTTTTCGATTTTTAACACACTTAATAACGGTGACGTTTGTAGATAAGCAATCTCAACATAATCATTAATATTTAAGGTGTCGAAACTAAAGTATTGCTCGTCGTCATCTTCAAAACGACTAAATTCGTTGAATACGTATAACACGCCATTAACGGTAATCGTTTTGTTATCACGGTCTATGCTTTCAATAACGCCTTTTACTTTGCCGTCTGATGAGTAAGATGATTGTTTTGATTCAACTTTAATGATCTGACTATTATCAATATAAAGCTCAACAAACATCCCCACCGTTAAGTTATTGAGTGCAACACCTTCAACCTCAACATTATTTGCATAGTCAAATACTTGGCCGTTAACCCCTATAGAGGTCGCACTAATTTGAGTAATTAGTCCCTCTATTTCATAGCGTAATACGCTATCGTCATCAACATCGAGCGACTCTTTAACCGTTCTCGCATCAACCTCATTGGCAACCATCACGCCATCAACTAAATTACCTTCAACTTTTACATAGCTGTTATTTGCCAATACCCCATCAATTTCAGCTAGCCGATAATCAATCACCACATCATTAATAGTAAATTGTAATGCGGTCTCATCTAAATTAGATACGATCCCAGCAGTATATTCATAATCGTCGTTGTCTGTATCGGTGTCTAATTCAATGTATGACGCTAAAAAAGTACCATCCGCTTGCGGATAGCCGCTTATTTCAACTCGCTGCCCGACACTTATTAGCGCTTCTGAGGTATCAATAAAATGCGTTAAATCGTTATAAAATATAACGGTATTCGCAATCGTTATTTGGCTATTATTTCGGTCAATACTCTGAATTACCCCCTCCACCTCAGTATCGTATTCAACGTCTTGAGCAACCCATTCACCAGAGTCATTTTCTTGCGCTGAAAAGCTAATTTTCATGCCCACACTCAGTGCGTTTAATTGAGTGTTTAGGCCATTTTTTTTAATATTGCTGGTGTCGGTATTATATTTAATGCCATCAACATAAATACTCCCAAATCCGGTGATCATACCTTGCGTTACAACAAGCTTAGGAGAAATTGAAACGGGAGGGGTTATCGGGTTAACAACAATAGAGTCTGGCTGCTCACTTTGATTAGAGCCACCGCAAGCGGTCAATATGGTCAATGCGCTTAAAGTGAATATATGTTTATTCATTTTTTTCATACTAATAATCCTAGGGGTTAAGGTTAATTGGATATACTTCAAAAGATTATTGACCTATTTATAGCGTTGGTAAATAGGTGATTTTACCTAGCTTAGTCAACTTGCTGTTTTTACTAAAATTAACAATTTATATAATTGAACTATTAATTTAAACCTTGGTGCATATCAATTTATATGCAAAACAGTGGCTGCGTTTAAAACTATTTATTAAAACGCCATACACAAAAAAACCGCCAATTGGCGGTTTTAAGTTAGGCTTAATACAATTTATTTAGCGAGAGCCAATTTCACTGCCGCCTCTGCGTGTAGTTTGGTGGTATCGTAAAGCGGAACCTGCGTATGTTGTGGCTTTACCAACAAGGCTATTTCAGTACAGCCTAAAATAACGGCCTGCGCGCCTTGTGCAAATAAGCGCTCTATAATGCGTATATAATCAGCTCGCGAATCTTCATCAATAACCCCTTGGCATAACTGCGAATAAATAACCTCGTGCACTCGCTTTCGCTCAATAGGCTCAGGTATTAATACCTCAATGTTATGCTTATCGATTAAACGCTCTTTGTAAAAGTTTTGCTCCATTGTAAATTGCGTTCCCAACAACCCTACTCGCGTAATGTTATCGTGCTTTAGTTGCTCGGCGGTGGCATCGGCAATATGCAAAATAGGAATGGTAATATTACTGGCAATCTCATCGGCCACTTTATGCATAGTGTTGGTACAAATAAGTAAAAAGTCAGCACCACCAGCCTCTACCGATTTAGCTGCCTTGGTAAGTAACTTAGCTGTTTGTTGCCAATCGCCCTGATGCTGTAGCGCTTCAATTTCCGCAAAATCGACGCTCACCATACAATTTTAGCACTATGCAGTCCACCCAACGAGTTTTTAACGCCTTCGTTTAAAGCTTTGTAATAGCTGGCTGTTGACTCCCAACTCATGCCTCCGAGCATGCCAATCGTTTTCATAAAATTGCCTTGTTTAAAAGTGGTTAAGAGCAAGCCAATTGCTACACAGCTATGCGACAAAACAATAAGCTAAAATACCTGTAAAGTCTTATATAGCGAGCCCTCTGACTCATTATGCTTAATTCTGTCTTACTGTTTTGCTAACTATCAGATGTTGACTTAACAACGAATTTTTCGAATACACAATTTAGTGGGAAATAAATTACCAAATAAATAGCTAGGAAAAGTAAAAACTCCATATAAAAAGGTAGATCTTTTAGGTTTATTATTGAATCAGTTAAATAGCGGCTAACAAACGATGTAATGAATGCAGATAAAAATATAATGACTAAGTTTGAAGTTTTTTTATTCATGTAAATCCTTTTAAAAAAGCTAATAGCTTAACATTACCCATTATCTTAGTTAGTGCCCCCTAAAACGGGAATTTATATATTGATTAATAATTCCACTAAATAAACTCTTTGTAAACAACCTAGTTCTTAAAATAAAAAACGAGCCTACCTTGGCTCGTTTTTGTTTTAACTGATAGCTGACCGCTAAAAACTGACCGCTTCGCTATTTAACCACTTCGCTTTACTCCGGCTCATACCCCAAGTTAGGCGATAACCATCTTTCGGCTTCTGCGAGCGTCATATTTGTTCGCTTAGCGTAGTCTTCAACCTGATCCTTCTGTATTGCAGCAACGGCGTAGTATTTCGCTTGTGGGTGTGAAAAGTACCAGCCCGACACCGCAGCACCTGGCCACATGGCGTATGAGCTGGTGAGCTGCATGCCAATGCGTTTTTCGGTATCGAGTAACTGCCAAATTTTCTTTTTCTCGGTGTGCTCTGGGCACGCTGGGTAACCAGGCGCTGGGCGAATACCTTGGTAGTTTTCGCGAATGAGTTCATCGTTAGGCAGGTTTTCATCCGGTGCATATCCCCAATACTCTTTACGCACTTGTTCGTGCAGGTATTCGGCAAAGGCTTCGGCGAGCCTGTCGGCAACAGCTTTTACCATTATTTTATTATAGTCATCTTGCTGTGCGTCGAACGCATTGGCTAGGTCGTCTTCTTCTAAGCCACCTGTTACCGCAAACGCACCAAAGTAATCAGGCGTGCCTTTTGGCGCAATGTAATCGGCTAAACAGTAATTAGCAAAGTCGGTTTTTTCGGTTTGCTGGCGCAAATGACATGAGGTAGTTAATAGCTCTTTGCGCGTTTCGTCGGTGTAAATTTCTATATCATCGCCCACACGGTTAGCTGGGAATAAACCAATAACACCTAATGGCTGTAAACTGCCTGACTTTTCAAGTTCATCGAGCATGTCGTTGGCGTCTTTAAACAAGCTTTGTGCTTGTTCGCCCACTACTTCGTCGGTCATTATGCGCGGATATTTACCGGCGATTGACCAGGTCATAAAGTACGGCGTCCAGTCTATGTATTTGCGTAAAGTCGCGATTGATACATTTTTAAACTCAGTCACGCCCAGCTTTTTAGGCACGGGTGGCGTGTAGTTATCCCAATCAAGCTGTGCTGCATTATCACGGGCGCGCTGTATGGTAACCGGTTTTGAGCGCGGCTTTTTGCGTGCTTGTTGTTCGCGTACTTTGTCGTATTCGGCGGTGGTTTTAGCTAAAAACTCTGCTTTATGCTCTTTTGATAATAAATTAGACACCACACCCACGGCGCGGCTGGCGTTATTTACATACACCACGCCTTTGTCGTACTGCGGCTCTATTTTAACTGCGGTATGCGCTTTTGAGGTGGTTGCCCCGCCAATCATTAGCGGCAGCTCAAAGCCACGACGCTTCATTTCTTTGGCAACATGTACCATTTCATCAAGCGATGGGGTAATTAAGCCCGAAAGGCCTATAATATCGGCTTTTTCGTCAATTGCTGTTTGCAGTATTTTTTCGGCAGGTACCATTACGCCTAAGTCGATTACTTCGTAGTTATTACATTGTAGTACTACGCCTACAATGTTTTTACCTATGTCGTGCACGTCGCCTTTTACGGTGGCCATAACAATTTTACCGTTGGTCGCGCCCTCTTCTTTTTCGGCTTCAATGAATGGGTCAAGGTAGGCGACCGCGCGTTTCATTACACGGGCCGACTTAACCACTTGGGGTAAAAACATTTTACCCGCGCCAAATAAATCCCCAACCACGTTCATGCCGTCCATGAGTGGCCCTTCAATGACGTGAATAGGTTTATCTGCGCCAGCACGGCACTCTTCTGTGTCTTCATCTATAAAAGTGGTAATGCCTTTAACTAGAGCGTGTTCTAGGCGTTTTTCAACAGGCCATGTTCGCCACTCTAAATCTTCTACGCGTTCAGCTTGTGCCATGCCCGAATATTTAGGCGCAAGCTCTACTAAACGCTCACCGGCACCTGGGTCGGTGTTAAGTATTACATCAGTAACTGCTTTACGAAGTTCCTCGGGGATGTCGTCGTAAACCGCAAGCTGCCCTGCGTTTACTATGCCCATATCCATACCCGCTTTTATCGCATGGTATAAAAATACCGAGTGAATCGCTTCACGTACTGGGTTATTACCTCTAAACGAGAACGATACGTTTGACACCCCACCCGAGACTTTACAGTGCGGTAAATTTTGCTTAATACGGCGGGTGCCTTCAATAAATTCTACGGCGTAGTTGTCGTGCTCTTCTATACCGGTGGCAACGGCAAATATGTTGGGGTCGAATATAATGTCTTCTGGCGGGAAGCCAATTTCGTCGACCAAAATACGGTAGCTGCGCTCACAAATTTCAAACTTACGATCGGCGGTATCGGCTTGACCTTCGGTATCAAACGCCATCACAACAGCGGCGGCGCCAAAGCGTTTTATAATTTTAGCTTGGCGAATAAACGGCTCTTCACCCTCTTTAAGTGAAATGGAGTTAACAATGGCCTTGCCTTGAATACACTTTAAGCCTGCTTCTATAACTTCCCACTTTGAGGAGTCGACCATTATAGGTACTTTAGAAATATCAGGCTCTGAGGCAATTAAGTTTAAAAACTTCACCATGGCCGCTTTTGAGTCCAGCATGGCTTCGTCCATGTTGATATCAATAACCTGTGCGCCATTTTCTACTTGTTCGCGGGCCACATTAAGGGCGGTCTCGTAGTCTTCTTCCATGATCAAACGTTTAAACATGGCCGAGCCAGTTACGTTAGTACGCTCGCCGACATTGGTAAATACTGCAATTTGTTGGGTCATTGGCGGCTCCTTAATTTAAGTTACAGGCTTCTAGGCCTGACAGACGCATACGCACTTCAAGCTCTGGTAATTTTCGTGGTGCTGCGCCTTCAAGCCCTTTGGCAAAGGCACGAATGTGCGCAGGCGTAGTGCCGCAGCAACCGCCAACAATATTAATAAAGCCCGATTTACCCCAATCTATGATCTCTTTTGCCATGTCGTCTGCTTCTAGGTCATATTCACCAAACTCATTGGGTAAGCCCGCATTAGGGTGAACAGAGACAAAGGTTTCGCACACGCGCGATAGCTCTTCAACGTATTGGCGCAGTAAATCTGGCCCAAGAGCGCAATTTAAGCCAATTGAAAGCGGCTTAATATGGCGAATAGAGTTATAAAATGCTTCGGTGGTTTGCCCTGAAAGCGTGCGGCCTGAGGCGTCGGTGATAGTGCCTGATATCATCACTGGTAATGTACGCCCTGCTTGTTCAAACGCCTCTTCTACTGCGAATGAGGCGGCTTTTGCATTTAGGGTGTCAAATATGGTTTCTATAAGTATTAAATCAGCGCCGCCTTCCATTAATGCAAGAGTAGACTCCACATACGCAGTCACTAACTTATCAAAGGTGATATTACGATAGCCAGGGTCGTTTACATCCGGCGATAACGAACAGGTTTTAGATGTTGGCCCTAACACACCCGCTACATAGCGCGGTTTTTCTGGGGTTTTAGCGCTAAATTCATCACATACAGCACGGGCTAACTTAGCTGACTCTAAATTAACTTCACGGCTTATACTCGCCATGTCGTAATCTTCCATCGAAATGGTGGTCGAGTTAAAGGTGTTGGTTTCGATAATATCGGCACCGGCGGCTAAAAAGCTGCGGTGTATATCAGTAATAATTTCAGGCTTGGTTAGGCTTAATAAATCGTTATTACCTTTAATGAGCACATGCCAATCTTTAAAACGTTCACCACGGTAGTCTTGCTCTTCAAGCTTATGCGCTTGGATCATGGTTCCCATTGCACCATCTAAAATTAAAATGCGCTGTTTGAGCGCAGCGCTCAGCTGTTCATGCTTATTGTTTTGAGGATTATTCGGCATAGTTGTTAGTCCTTACGTCTTGGCTAACTAAGTTAATATCATAGGGTGTGGTTTGGTAAACGTAATAATTTAACCAGTTTGAAAACAGTAAAAACGCGTGGCTTTGCCATGTTTTAGACGGTTGTTTGCTGGCATCGTCATCAGGAAAATAGTTTTCAGGCTTTGGCGCATCGGGGCTTTTTTGTAAATCGCGCTCATATTCGGCTTTTAAACTGTCGGCATCGTATTCGGGGTGGCCGGTAATAAACACTTGGCTGCCCGATTTATTTTTAAGTAAATACGCCCCTACTCGTTCAGAGCCCGCTAATACCACCAGCTCTTCACAGGCGTTTATTTTATTAATATCTATGTGGCCATAGCGTGAGTGGGGTACTAAAAAGGTATCGTCAAAGCCGCGGGTAAGTGCACCATGGGCAAAGTAGCATTGGTGGGTAAACACCCCGCAGAGTTTATTGTCTTTTAAATCGCGCTTTAAATTATAACGGTGGTATAAAGCCGCGTGGGCAGCCCAGCACGAAAACAAGGTAGAAGTTACATGTTGCTCGGCCCAATCAATAATTACTTTGAGCTCTTCCCAATACGCTACTTCTTCATACTCTAAATGTGCGAGCGGTGCACCGGTAATTAACAGTGCATCGTAGTTGTTGTTTTTTACTTCTGAGAAGTAACGATAAAAAGTATCTAAGTGTTGCTCTGAGTTGCTACTACTGCGGTGCGTATCTAGGCGCAATAGCTCAACATTTACTTGCAGCGGAGAGTTAGCCAACAAGCGAATAAACTGTACTTCGGTTTCTACTTTATTAGGCATCAGATTAAGAATAGCCAAACGCATAGGGCGTATTTCTTGGGTTTTTGCACGCGTTTTTGGCATTACAAACACGTTTTCATGACGTAAACGTGCAATAGCTGGCAATTCGTCTTCTACTGTAATTGGCATTCTTAAAGCTCCTGCTCATAAAAACCGAGAGTTAATACGCTCTCATTATGAACAGAATGCCAAAAATATCAACCTCTAGATGTATAGATGTCTAAATGAAATTTATTCACGCGGTTTGTATAAATTGAATATGTACTTTAAAACAGTGCCATTCGTTGACTGTTTCACCTGTGAGCCACTACAATACAGCATTGAAATTTTTATTATTATTTGAAGGCTCCTTCCATGGTTTTACCTGATAAGTTTATATTCTCGATGAGTCGAGTATCTAAGGTTGTGCCACCAAAACGCACTATCTTAAAAGATATTTCGTTGCATTTTTTCCCAGGCGCAAAAATTGGTGTGTTAGGTTTAAATGGTTCTGGTAAATCATCACTACTTCGCATTATGGCGGGTGTTGATGAAGAGTTTGAAGGTGAAGCTCGCCCTCAACCAGGCACTAAAATTGGTTACTTACCGCAAGAGCCTGTTTTAGACGAAAGCAAAACAGTTCGTGAAATTGTTGAAGAAGCTGTAGGTGAAGTAAAACATGCCCTTAACCGCCTTGACGAAGTGTATAACGAATACGCAATGGAAGGTGCTGACTTTGACGCACTGGCTAAAGAGCAAGGTGAATTAGAAGCGGTTATTCAAGCGCACGATGGTCATAATATCGATAACGTATTAGAGCGTGCTGCCGATGCACTTCGTTTACCTGAGTGGGATGCTAAAATTGAGCACCTATCGGGTGGTGAGCGCCGTCGTGTTGCTATTTGTCGTTTGTTACTTGAAAAACCAGACATGCTGATTCTCGATGAACCAACTAACCACTTAGATGCTGAGTCGGTTGCCTGGCTAGAGCGCTTCTTACATGACTACGAAGGCACTGTTGTGGCAGTAACGCATGACCGCTACTTCCTTGATAATGTAGCAGGTTGGATTTTAGAGCTTGACCGTGGTGAAGGTATTCCGTGGGAAGGTAACTACTCTTCTTGGCTTGAGCAAAAAGATGCCCGCTTACAACAAGAGCAAAAATCTGAAAAAGCACGTCAAAAATCAATTGCACAAGAACTTGAGTGGGTGCGTTCAAACCCTAAAGGTCGTCAAGCTAAGTCAAAAGCACGTATGGCGCAGTTTAGCGAGCTACAACAGTCTGATTACCAAAAACGTAACGAAACCAACGAATTGTTTATTCCACCTGGCCCACGTTTAGGTGACCAAGTATTAGAAGTAAACAACTTACGTAAAAGCTTTGGCGACCGCGTTTTAATTGATGATTTAAGCTTTAGCATGCCTAAAGGCGCTATTGTGGGTATTATTGGTGCCAATGGTGCAGGTAAATCAACGCTATTTAAAATGTTAAGCGGTGAAGAACAGCCAGATAGCGGTAATATCAGCATTGGTGAAACAGTAGAACTGGCAACTGTTGATCAGTTCCGTGGCAACATGGACGAAAGCAAAACGGTATTCCAAGAAATCTCTGATGGCCAAGATGTACTAAAAATTGGTAACTTTGAGTTCCCAAGCCGTGCTTATGTTAGCCGTTTTAACTTTAAAGGTAACGATCAGCAAAAGTTTGTTAAAGACTTATCTGGCGGTGAGCGTAACCGTTTACACCTAGCTAAGCTGTTAAAAGCAGGCGGCAACGTGGTACTTCTAGATGAGCCAACCAATGACTTGGACGTTGAAACATTACGTGCCCTTGAGAATGCAATTTTAGAATTCCCAGGTTGTGTAATGTGTATCTCGCATGACCGTTGGTTCCTTGACCGTATTGCTACACACATTTTAGATTACCGCGACGAAGGCCAAATTAACTTCTTTGATGGTAACTACACTGAATACGAAGAGTGGCTTAAAAAGACTCTTGGCGCAGAAGCTGCACAGCCTAAGCGCATAAAGTATAAAAAAATTGGCTAACAGCCACAGTGAATAAGTTAAAAGCCCTGCATTTAATGCGGGGCTTTTTTATGCGAGCTATTTTTATCTTTAAGCAAATTGGCGTGTTGGGCATTACCAGCTATGCTTATTATAAATAACAGCTTTATAAGATTATTATGCAAAACCGTCGGCAATTTTCTCGTATTATGTTCTCTACTGCAGCGCAATTAGTTATGGCTAGCAGCCAGTATGAATGCACTCTATTAGATATCTCTTTACATGGTGCGCTTATTACTAAAAGCGATGCATTTACTGGGAACAAAAATGACGAAGCAGTACTACGTTTTACTTTGCCACAAAGCGATATTGAAATAAAAATGCCGGTGGTTATTCGTCACATAGAAGAAAACCATATTGGTCTTAAATGCCATAGTATTGATATAGACAGTATCACGCATTTAAAGCGTTTAGTTGAGCTAAACCTTGCTGATGAAACATTATTACACCGCGAGCTTGAAACGCTTATTCACCAAACATAAATAGACGCACTGCGTGAAGTTGATTACCATAACCAAAAATAATTAAACGACGCAGATATGAGTTTAAACCCCAATCTACCTTTAGTTTATCATCCTAACTACTCGTTTAGTTTTGATCCCAAGCATCGCTTTGTAATGAGTAAATTTGCTCAGCTACACCAGCATGTTAAAACCCTTGGACTTGCTGGCAGTAATATCACAGAACCACCACATGGTAGTGTAGAAGAGCTAGAAATAGTACATTGTGAAAACTACATTCACGATTTATGGCATAACCGCCTAGATGAAAGAGCCATGCGCCGTATTGGCTTGCCTTGGTCACAAGCACTAATGAACCGCACATTTACCGCTCCGCTGGGAACACTGCAAACTGCGCGTTTAGCACTTGAAAATGGGCTTGCGTGCCATTTAGCGGGCGGCACTCACCATGCCCACAGTGATTTTGGCTCGGGTTTTTGTATGGTGAACGATTTAGCTTTTACCGCACAGACGTTAATTCAAAACCGTGAAGTGACTAACGTACTGATTTTTGATTTAGATGTTCACCAAGGTGATGGCACGGCAGCCATGCTGGCTCATCAACCTTATGCGTTTACCTGTTCAATACACTGTGAGAAAAACTTCCCATTTAGAAAGTCCCCTAGCGATTTAGATATTGGTTTAGCCAATAATATGCAAGACGCTGAATATTTAGGTATTGTTGACGATACGCTGCAATTTTTATTAAACGAGCTTAACCCGGATCTTGTTTTATACGATGCTGGCGTTGATATTTGGCAAGAGGATGGCTTAGGCAAACTGGATATTAGTTGGCAAGGGATAGAAAAGCGCGATCACTTAGTGCTTAAACGCTGCCTTGCAAATAATACTCCTGTTGCCACTGTGATTGGTGGAGGCTATGACAGAGATCATCAGCGCCTAGCAAAGCGCCATGGCATTGTTATAGAGCAAGCGGCTAGTTTTTAATTATATTTTTAACTGACTTGGCGTAATGCCGGTCCAACGCTTAAATGCACGGCGAAAGTTAGGAATATCATAAAATGCAAGCCGATCAGCCACACGTTCATTACCTTGCTGGCACACCCCCAGTAAATGCAGAGCTTTTAGTTTATTTTGCTCATCTTGTAATTGAGAGTAACTGACACCGTGTTGTTTTAACTTACGTTTAAACGTAGCAGAGCTCATGGCAAAATGCTCAGCACTGTTAGCAAGGCTGTTGTTTTTATCACGGTAAATGCGCTGGCACACAGCCTCAACAAAAGACTGTGATACATTCTTATGTAACTCACTTTGCGCTATGCACTGCTGCCATCTAAGCTGACTAGCCTCTGGGTTTGTGCACTTAAGTAGTTGTTTATTAAAGTGCCAACGGGTATAGGGTTGTTCAAACCGTATTCGTAAGCCTAAGTGCTGCTCATATTCTTGAATATGCCTCGGGCGTTTACAGGTAAAGTCAAAATAACAATGTGGATACACATTACATACTCGTTTTAGTAAGCTCATTAACGCAGCGCTGTATATTTCAAAACAATAATTTTTTAATGACTCGTCAATACCGATACTCGGTTGCAAGTACAGATATAAATCGTCTTTAAATATATGCCTACGGGTAAATAATAAAGGGGCAATAACGGTACTAATTTGTTGTAATTGCTTCAAAGCCATACCTAAACTGGGGCTTAAACGCACACTTTGCACTGCTGGGCTAACGTCATTAACCAATTGATGACCCAGTAAAAAGCCACTATCATTACTCTTCATTAAGGCTTTAAACTGGCTAATTAAAGCCAATAACTGCGATAAACTAAAGCGCTGTGATAGATCATATAAATCTTGCTCAAAAATACCCGTACCACGCAGCAATTTATGCAGCGGGATCCCTCGTCCTTGAGCAAGCTCCACCAGCGCAGTGATCATTCCCTCCGCGCTGAGGTATTTATCATCTAGGCTAATATACTGCTGCACCTACAAGCGCCTTTTCTTGTTGTAATTGTTGATGTAACTGGCTGGTTTGCTGCACTGGATCTTGCGCTAAATCCATTGCCATGGTGGCGGTTAAAATATGCTGAAACTGTGCGCCTTTGCTTTTTGCGACTTTAAACGCACAATGGTTAAGCGCCGCTTTCATTTGCGCTAGTAATTCTTTGGCTTGGCTTTGGCTGGTATTCGGCATAAGCACAATAAAGCAATCTCCGGCATAGCGACAAAGCACATCATTTAACCGGCAATTCATTACTAATAAATCACTAATTTCTCTTAGTAACCTATCACCTTCACTAAAACCAAACTGCGCATTAAACTTTGCAAAATCACGAATATCAATAACACCTAAAGTACCCCCTTGCTGCTCTGTTTGTTGTTGCTGCATGAGTGAATGTAAGTAGTTAACTCGGTATAACCCTGTTACCGGACAGACCTTTTCATGTTCGCGAAGATGCGCTTCACGACGACGCAATTGACGATTTAAAACAAATTGCTCTTGATGCCAATAATAAAGCCCTGCGCTGGTAAGCGACATACCAAACGGCGCTGGTAGTGACTCAAACCAGGTGAGCCATAATTGTGAAGGTTGTTTTAACCACTCATCAAGTAAATCGAGTGTAGCTGAGAACATAAACAAACCTAAACCTAACACTAATAAGGTAGTTACTTTGCCTGGCGGACGTGAAATAAGTAACGCAACTATCCAGCTGAGGGTCATCAACACAATACCGCCCTCACCAACAATATCGAGCCACGCAATTTCTTGCCATTGCTTAAGTTCGCCAAAGTAAGCGCATATTGCTACAGCAATAACTAATAATAAAATGATGGTATTAGTTAATTTTGCATGGCTGGTAAATGGGTTATATCGCATTGTTTAAGTCTTCTAAGATTTACACTATTACGTATGCTAGCGCGGTACTGATTTATTAGGCAGAGTCATTTTGGCTCATTGATATGACATTGAGATTAAAATTTATAAGTATTTAACCTAGTAATAACCATTTTTAGTGCTCTGGAGCCGTGTTTAAACAGCTCAAATGTCTGTTTGAAAAGTACTAAGTTGGCGTTTTGTCAGGAATTAACTGTAAAACTGTCACATTAGCGTCATTAACTTTTTTTAGTTTGCTCACCAAACCAAGGACAACCGGAGCAAATCAATGAAACAATTTAAGTTAAATGCTGTTGTGGCGGCATTAGCACTGAGCCAATTTAGTGTTAGCGTGAATGCAGAGGAACAAACATCGCCAAGGGAACCTGAAGTAAAGGTTTCTGAAGAGCTTGTGGTCTATGGCGAGATTGGTTATCGCAACCGCTCGCAAGAACTAGCGCCCACGCTGGAATACTCACAATAATACTTTCAACGCTTTGAGCCACTTACCGCCGGTGATGCACTAAAGCGTGTTCCTAGTGTGACTTTTTTATCTGACGTACTTGAATCAGACGGCGCTCGTATGCGCGGCTTAAGCCCTGCTTACACAAAAGTACTTATTAATGGCGAAGAAGTTCCGGGTGCCGGTGCTGACCGTTCATTTTTTGTGGACCGTATCCCAGCAGAATTAATTGAGCGTGTAGAAATTATTCGTTCATCTAGTGCCAACCGCTCTGCCGATGCCATAGCAGGCACACTTAATATTGTACTTCGCGATGGCTACAGCTTAGACGGTGGTTATATTCGCGCTGGTGGCTTACGTTACGATGACGGCGAACTAAAAGAAAGCTTTGCGGGCGTTTACGGTACTGAATTTGCAGGTGGCCGTTTACTAGTAGGTGCCAATTTACAAGGTCGTTATAACCCAAAACAAAAATCAAGCAGACGTTATGGCGATAGCCCTGAAAATAACCCTAATTACGCTACAGACGATTTTGATAACCGTGAAGATCAATCTGATACCCGTGATGGCGATGACACCTCTTTAAATGCCAGCTTTGAAAAGGTGTTTGATAACGGTGGCAAGTTTGATATTAGCGCCATGTGGGTTGATACCGACCGTACCGAAGATGAGCGCTCTTTTGAATACGACGACGCATCTGCAACCTCAGGCTCTGTCGTTGAGGGTGGTAATTTAATCTCAGATAACGCAAACGTTTCGTTTATTGATCAAACCAACTACAACATTAATTCTGGCTATGAGTTACCACTACTGGGCGGTACCAGCAAATTTAAGTTAGGTTATGCCAGCTTTGAAGAGTCTGTTTACGAACAAGAAGTTGAGCTTGATACCTCAGAGCTCCCAATGGTGTTTGAAGAAGCAGAAGAAACCGTTGATATCGATGATAAAGAATGGTCATTACAATGGCAGCACAGCTTACTGGTAGGTGACTCGAAAGAAGTTCAATTTGGTGCTTTTGTGCAAGGAAAAGAGCGCGATACCGCCATTTTTGTCGCTGAAGATGAGCTGGAAAAAGACTTTACCAATTGGGAGCAATTCTCTCAGAATCCACTGATTCTTGCCGGTTTTAATAACGAATTTGAACCAGTAGACGGCGGTGTTAATAAACTTGAAGAAGACCGTTTTGACTTGTTTGCGCTAATCAAGCATGAAGCGGATGTGTTCTCATGGGAGATGGGGGTGCGCTGGGAGTCAACTGACTCAAGTATTACCGATACCAATGAAGGCGTTACTGCCGAAAATGATTATGACTTTTTCTTACCGTCGGCTCACTTTCGTTACAGCGTCAGTGATAACGGACGAGTCAGCGCCTCTGTTGCTCGCAGCTTACGACGCCCTGACTTTGACTACATGACACCCGCCCTACTTGAAGAAGAGCTCGCTGATAATGACTTTTTAGGCAACCCAAGCCTTAAACCAGAATCATCTTGGGGTATCGATTTAGGTTACGAATACCGTTTAGGTAAAAGTGGCGTTGTAGGTGTAAACGTATTTTACCGTGACGTTAGCGACCTTATTGAAATTGCCAGTACCGGTGTTGAAGGCTCAGAAGGCGAAGGCACATTTGTACTGCAACCACAAAATACCGGCGACGGCACAGTACAAGGTGTTGAATTTGATTTATCAACGCCACTGAGCGCATTAAACATGCCTAACACTGGTATCTTCTTAAATTACTCTTGGCTCGACAGTGAAGTTGAAGACAGCTTTGGTAAGCGTAAATTTAACGACCAATCAGATTATGTTTATAACGTTGGCTTTATCCAAGATTTACCAACACTACGCGCATCATTTGGGGCAACGTACCGTAATCAAGGTGATGCATACGGGCGCTTCGTGGGTGAAGAAGTGACAACTTCTTACGGAGCTGATTTAGAGCTTTTCGTTGAAAAGCGCTGGGATGACATCACTCTACGCCTAGTTGGTTCAAACTTACTGGATGCCAGCAAAGACGAAGTTTTCAATAAGTTTGACTCGCTTGATGATCAAAACAATCGTGCCTTTGATGAGTACGAGCTTGAATCGGAAGAAGCAGGCCCTGTGATTCAAGTAATGCTGCGTTACGCATTCTAATCACACGTATTGTCATTTTAAGCACGTAATGGCAAGCCATCGCGTGCTTTTTTGGAGTTAAAACATGTTTAAATTGTCTTTCATAATGGCCGCGCTACTGTGCTCATCAGCGCTTAGTGCTGGTGAGCCCGTTATTTATAAAGATGCGCTATATCAACAACAAAAAATAGCCAAGTTAACTACGTTACCTAATAGCCTTAACTTTATGGTTATTGGTGATTGGGGACACAACGGCCACTTTTATCAAAAAGAGGTGGCTCATCAGCTAGAAATCGCCATGTACCAAACCGATGCCGATTTTGTTGTCTCGACCGGCGATAACTTTTACCCAAATGGTGTGGCAAGTGTGAACGATCCTCTTTGGCAATCAGCCTTTGAGAACATATACCACGGCCCTCACACATTTGAAGATTGGTATGTTGTTTTGGGTAATCACGATTACCTTGGTAATGCTCAAGCACAAATTGACTACACAGCAAAAAGTCAGCGCTGGCAATTACCAGCAAGGTACTACAGTAAAACATTTGCACTTGAAAACAACGAGCAAATGTTAATGGTTTTTTTAGATACCAACCCGATTCAACCTGAATATAAAACCCGTGAAAAATACCGCTCAACCCAAAGTCAAAACTATCAAACACAATTGGCATGGCTTGAAACCCAACTAGCTGGCAGTAACGCAAAATGGAAAATTGTTGTTGGCCATCACCCGCTCTACTCTAGCGGTAAACGCTTTGGTCGCAACCAAGGTCTTCGCGACATTTTAGAACCTATTTTAGAACGCCATAACGTGCACGTTTATATCGCAGGGCACGAGCATGACTTGCAATACAATCAACCAAAAAATAGCAAGGTGGCTCACTTTGTCTCTGGTGGTGGCAGGTTTGTAAAACAACGTGAATTTACCCGCTACGCAGAAGCAACACCGGGTTTTTTAAGTATCTCTATCAATGGCGAAACGCTAACAATGAGCGCGATTAACCACCTTGGTGAAGTACGTTTTAGCACTGAAAAGCACATAGATAAGTAAAGGATAAAATAATGAACTTTAAATTAAATACAATTTCAGCGGTACTATCAAGTGCTGTGCTTGTAACTGCGCTTGGCGGTTGTACAAGTAATGACGATACCCAAAACACGACAGAAATAGCAAAACCAGCTGTTGAGGCTAAGTTATTTGGCCCACAACAAAACATGCAAGGCTCACAAGCAGCAGCGCTAGGTAATAATCAATGGCTAATGGCGAGCGAAAGACAGGGCTTATTACTTACCGATAACGAGAAAAGCAGTGTGTTGTTAGCCGGTAACTTTGAGTCAATTTCACTAAAGCAATTATCAGCGCAGCAGTTTTTACTCGCCAGTCTTGATAAAAGCCAAGACAACGTAGCTATTTTTAAACTTATAAAAAATGGCCAAACTTGGCAGCTTAATGAACTTACTCGTATTAGTCCGCCTCAAGCCCAGCCCGATGCCGTATGTTTATTTAAAAACAGCAATAACAAAACTGTATCAGCGTTTGTGCCAGATGTTCGCGGCTTGATCAGCGAAACGGTTATTTATGATTTAGCAACTAACCAAGCTAAAAATATCGCAGTACGTGAATTCTCTGCGGTCACTGAGGCTTCAGGTTGTGCAGTAAATGACGACACAAAAACCCTGTATGTGAGTGAGGCAGAGCTCGGAGTGTGGGCCATTAACGCGAATGCAGAATCTGATGCCAATAAGCAACCTGTGGCTTTAGTACAGCCATACGGCGAATTAAACAGTGAAATCGGGGCTCTATCGGTATCACAAGACGGTACTTTATGGCTCAGTGCCACTGATGGTAATAAGGTTTATGCTTACCAAGCTCAAACAGATAAGCTAAGCCAATGGTCACTGGCAGGTGAGCACACAATAGAGTCTGTTGCAGCGAGCTTTATCAATGACAGTCAAGCCCAGCTGGTATTAATTGATGATGAAACAGGCGCTTACATTCAAGCAAACGTTAACTACACAGCGCAAACAGCGACTTCACAAAACAATGTCGCGATGACTCACCTTCATGCCAGCGCACAAACTACACCGGTTGCTGCGTTTGGTGATGCAGCAGATGATCCGGCTATTTGGATTAATGAGCAAGACGCTAAAAAAAGCTTAATTTTAGGCACTGATAAACGTCGCGGCTTGATGGTTTATGACCTTGCTGGCAGCAAAGTACAATCGCTAAATATAGGGCGTTTAAATAATGTTGATGTGCGTCAACATCAAGGTATAAACAACCAGACCCATACGTGGATCACAGCCAGTAACCGTACTCTTAATAGCATTAGCGTATTTACTGTAGATGGCGATAACCAAGTAAACCATGTGACAGAAATAGCCACTAACCTATCTGAGATTTACGGTATGTGTATGTATTCCTCTGAGTCTGGCCATTACGTGTTTGTTAATGATAAATCAGGTTTATTTCAGCAGTATAAATTCACCGGTGAGCAAAGTAATTTAAGTGGTGAACTGGTTAGAGAGTTTACTCTACCAAGCCAACCTGAAGGCTGTAGTGCTGATGATAATCTAGGCCAACTATTTGCAGGTGAAGAAGATGCAGGCATTTGGTATATCGGTGCAGAGCCTACCGCTGGTAACAAAGCAGTAAAGCTACAAAGTGTTAATGAGCAACTGGTGACAGATGTTGAAGGTATGGAAATTTATCATGCTAATGATGCTCGCTATTTAGTAGTATCAAGCCAAGGCGATAATAGCTATGTGCTTTATAAAATCTCAGATGGCACACAGCCTAGTCTAAGCTTTGCAGGTAAGTTTAATGTAATTGCAAACCTAGATAAAGGCATTGATGGCGTAGGTGAAACTGACGGTTTAACCGTTACAGCAACGGCTTTGCCTGGTTATCCTGAAGGCATGCTTATAGTACAAGATGGCTACAATCGCATGCCCCTACAACCACAAAACTTTAAAATTATTGACTGGCGCGAAGTGAAAAAAGCAATTAGATAATAGCTAACCCTAAATGTACTGATACACACTAAAGCTTTAGTGTGTATCACGTTTAAGCTTTACTAAAATATAACTAAAGATAATTTTGTATAAATGTATACTACACTTTATATCTATAAATTAATTGAGGTTATTATGCGGCTACCCTACTTCGTATATTTATTTATCAGCATTATATTTTGTACCAGCTCGCTTGCTAATGCCGAAGAGCCACCAGAACTTCCGCCATTAAACCCCAAGTATGAAGCAGAGCATGCCATGGTATTAGTTAATAAGGGTTCAAGTGTATACGCGATTAACATTCCAAGCTTTGAGCTTCCTTATGATGTACATGTTATGTACAAGGTAGATGTATCTGATATTCCATTTTTAGATTTAGTACGTGACGCTGAGTTAGTTACCGTAAAATCAAAGCCGTTTAATATTCAACGCTTAATGCGAGGCGAAGAAGTCGCGATTACCGCAGATGTGTATCTTGGAGATTTTAGACAAGGAGGTAGCTTAGTTTACAGTGATAAATTAATAGAGCTTAGCGAGCAGTTATTTACTCGTGAGCTAACTGATTTAAGCCCAGCCTCAAAATGGCAACAGTACGATATGGTTACGCTAAAAAATAATGAGCGTATTTATATTCACCAAATAACTCAGCCACCAAGCTATCATCATATTATGTTTGTTGATTTAAGTGGTGCCTGTTTACAAAAGTTTCGCACCTCAACTGAAGTGCCCTCTGCTGGTGAGCTCAATTATAAGTTTATAAATTGTGGCACATTGAAACCGATGTTTTATGATGCTGAAAGCTTAAGTAAATAACTTAGCCTTGTTTTAGGGACGAAAAAAGGCTCCTCGCAATGCTCAGAGCCTTTGGTTAACTTTGGGAATTAACTCGGTTCATTGATCGTTTAAGATCAGTTTAGCGCAACTAATTGTGGCGCAATTGTTTGATAATCTACCGCCATGGCAATGCTCAAAGCGGTAATATTAATAATTGAAAACGCAAACACTTGGCGTGCCCAACGGGTGGTGTCTATGTTGTAGCGATACCCTCTAAGTGCCATGAGTAACCACCAAAAACTGGTAATACAGGCAACGGCCATAAAGGCAGCACCGGTATAACCACTGATTGGCAATAGCATCACCACTAAAGCATATACCGCAATATAAAGCACAATATGGCGCTTAGCTTTGTTAACACCTTGCGCCACGGGCAATACTGGAATATTAGCGGCTTGATAATCTTTAAAGCGAAAAATAGCAATCGCATATGAGTGAGGCATTTGCCACAAACTAAACATCACCAACAGTATTAATGCACCCATATCGAATACACCCGTAACGGCGCAATAGCCAACAACAGGTGGAACTGCGCCCGATAGACTACCAATAAAGGTGCCGTAAACAGAGTTGCGTTTCATGTAGAGGCTGTACACCCCTACATAAATGACATAGCCAAAGGCGGCAAAAAATACCGCCGCTTGAGTGGTAAAGGCGATTAATAAGCCAAAGCCAATTAGCCCTAATAACACGCCATGGCTTAAAGCGGCTTTTGCAGACATTTCGCCCGTTACAGTTACACGTGAGCGAGTACGTGCCATAGCAGCATCAATGTCTCTATCTATAACATTGTTTATGGCACATCCCGATGCAACAACAAGCGATAAACCAACCAAGGTAACCAACATTAACCATGGGTCTATATCACCGCGGGCGGCAAGTAAAAAACCACCGGCAACGCTGATCAAATTCCCCATAATAATACCTGGCTTAGTAACAGCTAAATAACGACGAAACATCTGAAACCTCTAATACATCATCATTGCGTTTGATTCATAAATGATCCAAACAGACAGTCCAACCACCATGACGATGATCAACGCGCTAAACAAGAAGGTAAAGGTATTCGCTTTACCTTCATCAGTGGTGAAATTAAGGTGTAAAAAGTATTTTAAATGCACCCAAATTTGCACGATTGCTAAAGTAACAATACTCCAAAGCGTGGTGACCTTTGAAAAGTCGCCCTCCATCACCATCCAAAATGGAATGGCCGTTAAAATCACTGACAATACAAAGCCAATAAGATAGGTTTTAACACTACCGTGTGACTGATCATGATGTTGGCTTTGCATTTTCTCTAAAGCATGTGTTTCGCTATGGCTCATTACATTGCCCCCATTAAATAAACAACGGTAAATACACAAATCCACACAATATCTAAAAAGTGCCAAAATAAGCTTAAGCAACTTAAGCGCGTGACGGTTTGTTTACCTAAACCGCGCTTAATCACTTCTATCATCATTATGCTCATCCAGATAAGGCCTGCAGTTACATGTAAACCATGCAAGCCCACTAATGAGAAAAACGATGTTAAAAAAGCACTTTGCTGTGGGCCATTGCCATGAACAATTAAATGATGAAACTCATAAATTTCCATACCAATAAACACCGCGCCTAAACAAAAAGTGACCGCGAGCCAACCAAGCGTCAGCGCCTTTTTTTGCCCTTGAGCGGCAATCATGGCAAAACCAAAAGTAATACTACTTATAAGTAGCGCCGCAGTTTCAACGGCAACAAAATCAAGCTCAAAAATATCTTTGCCCGATACACCGCCTGCGGTGTTCATATAAAGCACTGCGTAGGTTGCAAAAAATGAGGCAAATAAAAGGCAATCGGTCATTAAATAAAGCCAAAAGCCAAAGATTGTATCGCCTGAGGTATCGTGATGTTCATGCGTATGACTTACGCTATGAGGCTCTAAATTTACATGGCCTTGAGTTGCAGATAACGTACTCATGCGCTTACCTCCTTCGTGTTACTGGCAATATGCGCGCCTTCAATTTGTAATATTTCATCGTTTTGCACGTAGTAATCTACATCACTGGTGTAAGCACGGTTAATAAACAGCGCAATCGCGCCAATAAAACCAAGCCCTGCTAGCCACCAAATATGCCAGATCATGGCAAAACAAAACGCCGTTAAACTCGCAGCAATAAGCACACCCGATGCGGTATTTTTTGGCATATGAATTGGGCTATAGCTAGATTTGCCTTGATAAGCTAGGCCTTTTTCTTTCATATCAGTCCATGTATCAATATCATCAACATGCGGGATTTCAGCAAAGTTATAGTATTGCGGTGGTGATGACGTTGACCATTCAAGGGTGTGACCGTTCCAAGGATCGCCAGTGGTATCATCAAGCGCTTCGCGGTTTTTAAAGCTCACATATAGCTGAATAATTTGGCAAATAATACCGAACATAATAATCACGGCCCCCACTGCAGCAATATAAAGCCAGATATTCCAATCAGGATTATTAGAGTGGTTTAAGCGACGCGTCATGCCCAAAAAGCCGAGTACGTACAATGGCATAAAGGCTACGAAAAAACCGATTAACCAACACCAAAATGACGCTTTACCCCAACGCTCATCAAGCTTAAAGCCCATTGCTTTTGGAAACCAAAAAACAAAACCAGCTAAGTAGCCAAATACTGCGCCACCAATAATGGTGTTATGAAAATGAGCGATTAAGAATAAGCTGTTATGCAATACATAATCGGCACCAGGGATTGCTAGTAATACCCCCGTCATACCACCAATACTGAAGGTAACCATAAAACCAAGCGTCCACAGTACGGGCACAGTAATGCGCAAGCGACCACGGTAAATAGTAAACAACCAACTAAATAACTTAACCCCAGTAGGGACAGCAATGACCATGGTCATTACCCCAAAGAAGGCATTTACATTGGCACTTGAACCCATAGTAAAGAAGTGGTGTAACCATACAATAAAGCCAAGAATAGAAATGGCACCGCTGGCATATACCATCGATTTATAACCAAATAAACGTTTACCAGTGAAAGTCGACACTATTTCAGAGAAGATACCAAAAGCTGGTAATACTAAAATGTATACCTCTGGGTGACCCCATGCCCAAAACAGGTTGATATACATCATGGCGTTTCCGCCGGCTTCATTAGTGAAGAAGTGGAAATCTAAATAACGGTCTAGCGTTAGCATGGCGAGCACTGCGGTTAAAATTGGAAATGATGCCGCAATTAAGATATTTGCCCACGTACATGCCCATGTGAAAATTGGCATTTTCATCAGAGTCATACCAGGGGCACGCATTTTAAATACAGTCACTAGAAAGTTAACAGCGGTTAATAGCGTACCGAGCCCCGATATTTGCAAGGCCCAAATATAATAATCGACCCCCACCCCAGGGCTAAAGGTCAACTCCGACAACGGTGGGTAAGCAACCCAGCCTGTTTTAGCAAATTCACCAAATATAAGTGATAAATTTATTAAAATGGCGCCACTAGCGGTAAACCAAAAACTTAAATTATTTAAAAATGGAAAAGCCACATCACGGGCACCAATTTGCAGTGGTACAACAATATTCATTAAACCAATCATAAATGGCATCGCCATAAAGATGATCATAATAACGCCATGAGCGGTGAATATTTGGTCGTAATGCTCTGGCGGCAGATAGCCTGGCGCGCCACTGGTAGCAAGCGCTAACTGCGCACGCATCATAATGGCATCAGAAAAACCACGAAACAGCATGATTAGTGCTAATAAAATGTACATAACGCCTAAGCGTTTATGATCAACCGAGGTGATCCAGTCACGCCAAAGCACACCCCATTTTTTATATTTTGTTATTAGCCCAGCTATAATAAGCCCGACAACAGCAATCACCGCCATGGTAACCATGATAATAGGTTCATGAAACGGAATTGCATCTATAGATAATTTACCTAAAAACGACATGATTATTCCTCGCCCTGGCTGTGTGATGATGGCATTGAATGATTACCCATTGCTTGATGCTCATTACTCATCTGCTGATGTTTACCCATGACATGATGTTTTTTATTCATATCGCCATGCGCCTGCATGTATTTCATCACTATGGTATGAAATAAACCGTCATCAACCTTGCCATAGTAAGCGACTGGGTTGTTCTCACTTGCTTTTGCAAGCTCAACATAATTGGCATGAGTAAGGTTATTAGCGTTAGTTTTTACCTGTTCAACCCACTGGTTGAAGTCAGCTTTTGTTGGCGTTGCGATGGCATTAAATTTCATACCAGTAAAACCCGCACCACTGTAATTAGCCGAAAAGCCTTTAAACGTGCCTGGCTCATTAGCAATTAAATGCAGCTTAGTTTCCATGCCCGCCATTGAGTAGATTTGACTACCTAACTGAGGGATGAAAAACGAGTTCATGGTGCTTTCTGACGTGATTTTGTATTCAACCGGAACATTGGCTGGAAATACCAATTCATTCACCGTGGCAATACCTTGTTCAGGGTAAATAAATAACCATTTCCAATTAAGTGACACCACTTCAACAGTAAGATGTTCACCTTTACCTTCTATCGGTTTATAGGGGTCAAGCTCTTGAGTTGACTGCCAGGTGATCACACCTAAAATAACAACAATAACAATAGGAACCGCCCATACAACAGCCTCAATCTTATTAGAGTGAGCCCATTTTGGTGCGTAAATTTCATGGTTTTGTGTGTCTCTGTATTTCCAAGCAAAATATAAAGTCATCACAATAACGGGGATCACAACTAACAACATAAGCACAGTGGCGATGATGATCAGATTTTTCTCATCAATACCTATCTGCCCTTTTGGGTCGAGTACCCCGCCATTACAGCCTGATAAGATCAGCGCCATACTAGCTAAAGCAATATTAAAAAGGTTACGAATTAACAAGGGACTATCCTAAAACCTAAAGAGTTTTTATTAGCTGCCAAAAATATTTAGCAACGATATTTGATAAAAATCCAAGTTAATTAAGATTGAATTACAAATAATGCAGAGCGAATGCAAGCATGAAGTATTGACCACTGGCTTAATAAAACCACCTAGCAGAACCAACCCAGCTTTTTTAAACACATTAATATAACGCAATAAAAATTAACTTGGGTGAGGTATGGTTGGCTGAGAGTGTGTAAAAACACTAAGCTACAATGAAAGTAATCGTTATTTACAGCAAGAATAAATAATTAGATACCACAGGTGTAACCTATACCCATAAAATTAATGGGTAAACAGACAACCTGTAAAGCTAGGTGGAGCACGACAACCATGCGCAGCTTGCACTGGTTGCTGAACTTTAGCCTCGCTAAAAGCAAAGGCTGCTTTACGGAGGATTATCCCAGCACGACGCGCTGGAAACATGTGGAACAATAGCCAACAAAGGCCAATAAGTAACTGACACGATAAGATGGGATGAGCTAAAAATTCGGCAATTGTCAGTAATAATGGCTCTATAAAAAAGCCATCACTGACCAATGCTTCAAGCCTAAAGGCATCCTCAATAGCGCCACTAAGCAACATAACGACATTAAAAACTAATAATGTTACAGCCACACTCACGCCCTTTTTCGCTTTTTTAAAGCGCTCATGCAACACTGACTTACCTAAGGTAAGCAAAGCGCTGGTATGAAACAAAGAAAGTGAGTTCAAAAACATTAACCTATTAAAATGACTAATAACAAAATTCGGTGTACACCGTGGCAACAAAAAAGGTTGCAGCCGTAAAGCCTTATACAGTGACATGAAATACAGTCTCAACGCATTAGCACTATTTTGCCAAGCTAGTTTTGATCCGCATCAATAGAACTTTCAAAACTTACTGAAAGTTCGGGCATGAGTATAACAAAGAGAATTTTCTGTTCAAGATAAAAACACGATTATTTTATCGGCTGGTGATTTATTTATGCCGATATAAATAAAAAACCTCCCGTAGTGAGCTACGAGAGGTTTTTTGTTTAAACAGGGATACCCTATTTAAAGAATTTGGTTTTCTTTCCATACTTGCTCTTTGGCTAGACGCTTTTTGCGTTTATCACATGGATCATCGCAATCACATGCTTTATCAATACCTACAGAGCCTAGGCCTCCGCAGCTACTCGCCATCGATTTTCTTTGTACTATCATGCCTATCGCCATTGCAGCGACAATTAAAATAAGTAAGCCAAAGGTTAGAAAAAAAAGTGACATTGCTTAGCCCCTATTGTTCAGCAATAAAATGAGCCCAAACATCATATCTGAGCTCATTGCATTATATACCCTCATGATAAGGATATAAACCTAAAGACTATAAATAAGGCTTAAACGCAGGGCTTGAATAGGTGACTAACCCCTGTGCCGATTTCGCAATTAAATACACAGGTAAATCATGCTGCTGCGCATAACGTTGTGCCTTTTCCATGCCCATTACCGTTAAAGCAGTCGCTAAACCGTCCGCCGTCATTGCACTTGGGTGCAAAACTGTGACAGAGACTAAGTCGTGCTTAATCGGCATACCTGTCATCGGATCAATGAGATGCGTATAAGTTTCGCCATCCATAGTATAAAATATTCTATAATCGCCTGAGGTGGCAATGCCATTATTACCCGGTGTTAATACGCGGTGTACTTTGCGCTCGCCCGGATTTGCATCAGGTTGTTCGATTGCTATTCGCCATGCTTGATTGTCTGGTTTTGTACCAGCAATACGCAGTTCTCCACCAATTTCAACCATGTAATCTGTAATGCCTTTACTTTGTAATAGCTCAGCAACTTTATCAATACCATAGCCTTTTGCGGTAGCCGAAAACGACAGCTCTAAATCAGCAACTGTTTTAGCTAACCCTTGCTCATTAAGGACTAGCTTATCTATACCAATGTTACTGACCATATTTGCCAGTGCTTCATCCGTTGGGCGCTTTGTTGGTTTTTTATCAGGACCAAATCCCCATAAATCGATTAGCGGTCCCATAGTCACATCGAGTGTTTTAGTTGAATCACCAATTCGTATAGATTCTGCAATAACCGCTCTAAAATCATCACTGATTGGCATTACTTGATTAGCATCTAAACGATTAAAGGTGTTTATTTCTGACTCTTCAATATAGGTCGACATAGACTGGTTAATATCAACTAAAACCGCATCTATTTCTGCTTGAACTGCTTGAGGATCCACTTGATCAGCGTAAAACTTGATGTGGTAAGTTGTCCCCATCGTTTTACCTTCAAGGTAAGCTTCTTCGTTGTGTTGTGAATTGCCACAACCGGTAATAAGTAACGTGGATATGATTAAAAATAAGGCTGCCACGCCTTTAACTGTACTTAATCGATTCATAATAGCCTACTTATAAAGGTTAAATAGAGTATCAACTAAAATCAGCGGTAAAGCCAAACTCAATCAGTTGATATAAAAAAGCCTCATAACACTTAGTGCTATGAGGCTGGTATTTTAACTAAATTTATTTAGTTTGGGTATTAGCCACCGAAATCATCTAATAAGATGTTTTCTTCTTCTACGCCTAAATCTTTAAGCATAGAGATAACTGCCGCATTCATCATTGGAGGACCACACATGTAGAACTCACAATCTTCAGGCGCTTCGTGGTCTTTAAGATAGTTCTCAAATAACACGTTGTGGATAAAGCCAGTGTAGCCTTCCCAGTTATCTTCTGGTTGCGGATCTGAAAGCGCTGTATGCCAAACGAAGTTATCGTTTTGCTCAGCTAGGCCGTCAAAATCTTCAACATAAAACATTTCACGCTTAGAACGTGCACCATACCAGAAACTAATTTTACGCTTAGAGTTTAAACGCTTAAGTTGGTCAAAGATATGTGAACGCATTGGTGCCATACCTGCACCACCACCTACGAATACCATTTCAGCGTCTGTGTCTTTAGCGAAGAACTCACCAAATGGACCAGAAATAGTTACTTTATCACCTTCTTTCAGTGACCAAATGTACGATGACATTTTACCACATGGTAGGCTTAGGTTTCTTGGCGGCGGCGTAGCGATACGCACGTTAAGCATAATAATGCCTTCTTCTTCTGGGTAGTTAGCCATTGAGTAAGCACGAATTGTTTCTTCGTCTACTTTTGACTCCAGGTCGAAGAAACCAAAATGGTTCCAATCGCCACGATACTCTTCAGGAATATCGAAATCAGCGTATTTAACATGGTGAGCTGGCGCTTCGATTTGGATGTAACCACCCGCACGGAACGGCACTGACTCGCCATCTGGAATTTGTAGCTTAAGTTCTTTGATGAACGTTGCTTTGTTATCGTTAGAGATAACTTCACAATCCCATTTTTTAACACCGAAAATTGACTCTTCAAGTTCAATTTCCATGTCATTTTTAACATTAACCTGACACGCTAAACGACAACCTTCACGTGCTTCACCTTTAGAGATGTGGTCAAGTTCAGTTGGCAGAATATCACCGCCACCTTCTTTAATGTGAACGCGACACTGACCACAAGAGCCACCGCCACCACATGCAGAAGATACGAAAATACCTGACTCAGATAGTGCACCTAATAGCTTACTACCTGCTGATGTTTTAATGGCTTTGTCTGGATCGCCATTAATACCGATGATGATGTCACCGCTTGCAACTAGCTTAGATTTAGCACCAATGATGATTAAAACTAGTATTACAACGATAGCGATAAAAACACCAACGCCTAAGAAAATATCCATGATTGACCTCGCTATTATTACAGTGAAATACCAGAGAATGACATAAAGCCAAGACCCATCAAGCCAACAGTGATAAAGGTAATACCTAGACCACGTAAACCATCTGGTACGTCTGAATACTTCATTTTCTCACGGATACCTGCAAGTAATGTAATTGCAAGCGCCCAACCCACACCAGCGCCAATACCATAAACAACAGACTCGCCGAAGTTATAGTTACGCTCAACCATGAAGGCTACCGCACCAAAAATTGCACAGTTAACTGTGATTAGTGGTAGGAAAATACCTAATGCGTTGTACAGTGGTGGGAAGAACTTATCTAATGCCATTTCAAGAATTTGCACCAGTGCAGCAATAACACCAATGAAAGTTAAGAAACGTAAAAAGCTAAGATCCGCTTCTGGGTAACCAAGCCACTCAAGTGAACCTGGTGCTAATACCGCATGGTAAACCAAGTTATTAACCGGTACTGAAATACCTAATACAACAATAACCGCTACCCCTAGGCCAATTGATGTAGTTACTTTTTTAGACACGGCTAAGAAAGTACACATACCTAGGAAGAATGCTAACGCTAAGTTTTCAATAAAAACGGCTTTTACAAATAAACTAATATAATGTTCCACTTATCGCCCCTTACGCTTTAGCTTCTACTTGGTCTTTCTTATAAGTACGAAGTACCCAAATGAATAAACCAATAATGAAGAATGCACTCGGTGGTAAGATCAATAGACCCATAGGTTGGTACCAACCACCATTTTGTACTAATGGAATAATATCAACACCGAACAGTGAACCTTTACCGAATAACTCACGAATAAAGCCAACAGTAAGAAGCACAACAGAGTAACCTAAGCCATTACCAATACCATCAAGGAAAGACATTAATGGCGGCGACTTCATTGCATAAGCTTCAGCACGACCCATTACGATACAGTTAGTAATGATTAGACCAACGAATACTGATAACTCTTTTGCCGTAGCGTAAGAGAAAGCTTGTAGTACTTGGTCAACCACGATTACCAATGATGCAATAATCGTCATCTGTACAATGATACGTACTGATGATGGAATATGGTTACGAATAGTCGAGATAAAAAGGCTAGAGAATGCAGTTACCAAGGTCAATGCAATTGACATGATTAATGCATTTTTTAAGCTAGACGTTACCGCTAGCGCAGAACAAATACCAAGTACTTGTAATGCGATTGGGTTGTTAGCGAAAACTGGACCGAATAGGACCGCCTTCATTTCTTTAGTATCAGCCATTAGTTCAATGCTCCTTTACGTACTTTCGCAAGGAAAGGGCCAAAGCCATTTTCGCCAGTCCAAAAGTCAACTGCATGGTCAACACCATTAGACGTTAATGTAGCACCTGAAAGACCGTCGATCTTGTGCTCATCACCGGCTGCAGTCCCTTTAACGATTTGGATTGGTAACTCTTTACCTTCCCACGTTGCAGTCCACTGTGGGTTTTGAATTTCACCACCTAAACCAGGTGTTTCGTTATGTTTGTAGAAAATAATGTCTTTAATAGTTTCGCCATCGCTTTCAAGCGAGATAAAACCGTACATTAAACCCCATAAACCATAACCCTGAATAGGAAGGATGATTGCATCAGTAGAGCCATCGTCTTTTTTAGAGATGTAAACAGGCGCACGCTTGGTAATACGTTGAATACCGGCGATGTCCTTAATACCATTCTCTTTAAGAGACTTGCTTAAATCAGCATCATATTTGCTTTTTTCAAAGTCGAAATCTTCTACCGGCTCAGCAAACTCACCACTTTGCATATCAACAAAGCGGGTTTCGATTTTAGCTTCAAACGTTTCTGCAACGTTATCAACTTTGCCAATACCAGCAGCAGCTAAGATATTACTTTGAATATCTTTTGCTTTATTTGCTTTTTGCAGAGGGCGAAGTTGCACAGACGTTAGCGACACAATAACTGCACACACTAAACATAATGAGACAACAACAGCTAGCGTTTTGCCAATTGATTCGTTATTACTAGACATTACGTGCCAACCTCCGCTTGATATTAGCTTGCACTACAAAGTGATCGAATAAAGGTGCAAACAAGTTAGCAAATAAGATTGCTAGCATGATGCCCTCTGGGTATGCAGGGTTAACAACACGGATCATGATAACCATAAAGCCAATAAGCGCACCGTATGCTAATTTACCTTTATCAGTAAATGCAGCAGATACAGGGTCAGTTGCCATAAAGAACATACCGAATGCAAAACCACCTAATACCATATGCCAGTACCAAGGCATAGCAAACATAGCATTGGTTTCAGAACCAATAGTATTTAGTATTGATGAGGTTACTACCATACCTAGGAATACACCTAGCACGATACGCCAAGACGCGATGCGCACGTAAATTAGGAATAAACCACCAATAAGTACAGCTAGTGTAGACGTTTCACCCATAGAACCTTGAATGAATCCGTAAAACGCATTCCACCAAAGCTCAATATCAGTCGCGTAATTTAACGTACCAGCAAACGCTTGACCAAGCATCGTCGCGCCAGAGAATGAATCTACGGCAGTCCATACTGTGTCACCTGAAATTTGTGCAGGGTATGCGAAGAATAAAAACGCACGACCAGCAAGCGCAGGGTTTAAGAAGTTACGACCTGTACCACCAAATATTTCTTTTGCGATAACTACACCAAAAGTAATACCTAGCGCAACTTGCCATAAAGGAATCGTTGCAGGCAGGATTAATGCAAATAATACAGAGGTTACGAAGAAACCTTCATTTACTTCATGCTTACGCACAGAAGCAAACAATACTTCCCAAAAACCACCGACAATAAAGGTTGTTGCATAAATAGGTAGGAAGAAACATGCTCCGTAGAACATTTTTGCGCCCCAACCAGCATCAACGGTTAACTCACCGCCTAATAACTGGAATAAACCTACTTGCCAAATGTTAGCTAGTTCAAAACCATTACCAAGCGCGATTGCCGCTTGATGACCAATATTGAACATACCAAAGAACATGGCAGGGAACGTCGCCATCCACACTAAAATCATCATGCGTTTTAGGTCGATGTTATCACGAACGTGAGTTGAACCTTTGTTTACGTAACCTGGCGTGTAAAAAATAGTCGCAGCGGCTTCATACAGCGCGTACCATTTCTCATGCTTACCACCTGGTTCAAAATGCGGTTCGATATCTTCTAAGAAAGTTTTTAAGCCCATTTTAGCCTTCCTTCTCGATCGTAGTTAAGCAATCGCGTAGGGCTGCGCCGTACTCGTATTTGCCAGGACAAACGAAGGTGCATAACGCTAAATCTTCTTCATCTAATTCAAGCGCACCTAATGAAATTGCACTGTCTAAATCACGAGACAATAAGTCACGTAATAAAAGCGTTGGCAAAATATCAAGTGGCATAACACGCTCATAGCTTCCAAGTGGAACCATAGCACGTTTTGAACCGCCCGTAGACGTTGTCATTTTAAATAAACGACTCGGTGTAAGGTGAGACAAGAATGTACGCGTTACAGAGAATTTATCACTACCTGGTGCAATCCAGCCAAAAAATTCTTTTTCGCGACCTTCAAGTAATACAGATACTTGAACATGGTAACGACCTAAAAATGCATGAACGCCAGAAGACGTAGCACCTGCAAGTACAGAACCAGAAATAACACGGTTATCACCGTCTTCTAATTCACCTGCAACTAAGTCATCAAGTGAAGCACCTAATTGTGTTTTCACTAAACGAGGATTCTTAACACGCGGACCTGCAAGCGAAATCACACGGTCTGTGTAAATTTCACCAGTAAGGAAAAGGTGACCATACGCAATAACGTCTTGGTAACCAATGTGCCAAACTTGCTTACTAGCAGATACTGGGTCAAGGTGATGGATATGAGTGCCAACAAGGCCAGCCGGATGCACGCCACCAAACTCATGTACTTCTACTTGAGCAATAGGTGAACTAGGAACTTGACTACCTGCTTGCTTACAAACAAATACTTTGCCATCGGTTAAACGTGACACAACAGCCAAACCTGCTTCAAACGCTTTCGCATTTTCAGCAATAATTACTGCAGGATCTGCAGCAAGTGGATTGGTATCGATAGCTGTCACAAAAATAGAGCTAGGATTTGCATCCAATGCCGCTACTTTGCTAAATGGGCGGGCACGAAGTGCTGTCCATTGACCCGATTGAACTAGTACTTCTTTAGCTTTTTCACGGTCTAAGCTGTTAAGCTCAGTTTCCGAGAAAGAACCAAAGGTGATTTGCTCACTGCCGTTTACTTCAATAACAACAGATTGCAGAACACGTTTAGCACCGCGATTAATTTCTTTTACTGTACCAGAAGCTGGTGCAGTAAATAATACGCCTGGGTTCTTTTTATCTTCAAAAAGTACCTGGCCTTTTTTGACTTGGTCATCCACACGAACATGCATGGTTGGACGCATACCGATAAACTCTTCACCTAGCACAGCTACACGTTTGACGGCAGAACCATCATGAATAACTTGCTGAGGTGCGCCCTCTAAGGGTAAATCCAGACCTTTTTTTATATTGATCATACGCACTTGCACTACATTAACGGAAAGAAACTGAAAAATCGTACTAACCACGCCGCTATTTGTATTATTGCAAGCTATAAAATGACTCGCTATAAATACCAAACAAGCAGCGCAGTAAAACTCCTCACATATTGCTTTGATTTTAACATTATTGTGGCTGACTATGCGAGTGTATTTATGAAAATTATACGAGAGAAACGTTTATTTAGTTTTGTAATTAACAATTAATAAAATACAAGCTAGACCAAAGTGGTAAATTAGCCAACAATTAGCAAATATTTTTTCAAATCAAAGCTAAAAAACAAAAAAGCCGCACAAGGCGACTTTTTCAAAAATGCGCTAACAGCGACAAGTTAGTCAATCATATTGGCAATAGGTGCAACAGGATTTACATCTTGTTCATAATCAACCGCGTCAACACCAAAACCAAACAAGCGTAAAAATTCATTATGGTAACCAATATAATCGGTTAACTCATCAATTGAGTTTGTATCTACACTATCCCAAATGGCTTGAACGCGAGATTGAACGTCATCTTCCAGTTCTTTATAGTTTTGGAATAAATGCCCGCCCTCGTCAAAGCGTGGAGAATCACCGTATAAGTTCTCACTAAATAGCGCATGAATTTGCTCAATGGTGCCTTCATACGTGCCATCAGCCTTCATCACTTTAAATAAGGCAGAAATATAAAGTGGCATGATTGGAATTGCTGAGCTTGCTTGAGTAACAACCGCATTAAGCGATGAAACGTAGGCTTCACCATTTAAATCTTGGGTAGCAGCTTTAATAGCAGCAGTGGCACGGTCTAAATCTTCTTTGGCTTTACCAATTGTTGCATGACCGTAAATTGGCCACGTTAGTTCTTTACCAATATAAGTGTAAGCCGTGGTTTTAAAGTTATCTGCGAGTACATCCGCTTCTTTAAGTGCGTCAATCCACATTTCCCAATCTTCGCCACCCATTACTTTAATGGTGTTGTCGATATCGTCTTGGTTTGCCGCTTCAACAGTTACTTCATCAATTTCACGCTTTGACGTATTTAAGTTTTTAGTGGTTACCGCATTACCAATTGGCTTAAGCGTTGAAGAAAACACTTCGCCGGTATTTGGATCAGTACGACGTGGTGATGCTAAGCTGTAAATAATACAGTCAACTTTACCTAATTCAGCTTTAATGGTGTCGATTGTTTTTTGTTTAATTTCGTTAGAAAACGCATCACCATTAATATTTTTTGACCATAAACCTTCAGCTTCAGCAGCTGCTTGAAACGCCGCCGTATTATACCAACCCGCAGAGCCTGTTTTACGCTCAGTGCCTTCTTTTTCAAAGAAAACACCTAATGTTTTAGCGCCACCACCAAATGCAGCGGTAATGCGAGACGCTAGGCCATAACCTGTAGACGCACCAATAACTAATACATTTTTAGGTGCATTTTTTAATGCCCCTTGCTGCTTAACATAATTAATTTGTTCTTGTACATGCTCTGCACAGCCTACTGGGTGTGCATTGGTGCAGATAAATCCGCGAATTTTAGGCTTAATGACCATTGATCATCCTATATCTTTTACAATAAAAATTAGCGCTAGTTTAAAGGCTAAAACAAAAAAAACTGATCTGATCAGTTACGCTCTGCTCAAACCACCTTCTAGCTACCTGTTATCCAATTTTTGAGCCACCCATACAGTTAGGCGACTGCGGCGCTTCACCGTCGTGCTCGGTAAATTCTTCAGGGGTGTAAGTGTGCATCGCAAGCGCATGAATATGATTTGCTAACTCATCTTTTAAAATTTCGTTAATTTCACGATGACGCTGCAATAATCGCTTACCAGCAAATTCCTCACTAACTACAATCACTTTAAAGTGTGATTCAGTGCCTGCACTGTGCATATGGCTTTCGTTGATCACATTTAAATGCTTGCACGCAATCGCATCGGCTAGCTTGTTACGTATTTGTTCTTGCATTGACATAAAAACCATCCTCAAAATTCAGTTATGTCCTTACTATAACAACTGCGGCTATACCATGGCTAATGCTATTTAACTGAAACCATTATTAGGGTCTGTTGACCTTTCAAGATTAAATTTGCAGCAGCCTGTTTGGTATTTAGACAAGGCAGAGCCTATGTGGTGTGGTTATTCCCCATAAATAGGCGATAACGCAGCATCAATGCCAAACAGGCGCTGCCCTTAAGGGTTCTGCCTAGGGGCAATTAACTCTTTGTTACCTACATGGATGTAGGTAAGGGGCGTGAGCAGGACGCGGAAGCTTTGCTCGGTTTTTACTTATTCTTACATGGATGTAAGCCAGTAGAATAACGCAGGAGTAGTTATCGAGCCCACTAGGTTACAAACCTCGCGCCGCGATTAAACCGCTCCTAGTTTGAACAAATTATAATCCGCAAAGATCAACAGACCCTGATATAGCGAAACGTTAAACTTATTCGAGGGTGTTTAAGCGTTGTTTGTTTGGGCAATGCATGTTGGTAATTTTGTTGGCTTTGGCCGCTCATTATTAAACAGCTACCACTTTGTAATTTAATGTTAGTAATGCTGTTACTTACTTTGTGTTTAAGTTTAAATAATCGCTCTGCGCCAAGCGATACACAGGCTATTGTAGGCTCAGGCCCTAGCTGCGTCTCATCATCGCTATGCCAGCCCATGCTATCGTGGCCATCACGATAATAATTAACCAAAATTGAATTAAACGGTTGCTGTAGGTGATTTTCTAATCGTGTTCGCATAGCAAGTAATACGTCTGGCCAAGGCTCTAAATCGAGTTTATGCCCAGAATAGCCGTACTCAAGATTCTCTTCGCTGATAAAACATTGCAGCCTTGGTATTGGCCCCGTTTTGCCAAACACCGTGATATTTGGTTGTTGCCAATTTAAGTTTTGCTGCAAATAATAAAATAAATCGAGGCTTTTTTGCGCACTAAGCACCCTACTTTGATAAGAAAAGCCATTTGGTAACAGTTGGGGGTTGGCGTTTGGCGGTTGCATGTTAGAATTTACCTATCATTTGATTACCGATCATTAAACTATTATGACTACGCAAGCTACGCTCGGCGATAACACCTTTACTCTTGAACGCTTTCCTTTGGATCAAAAAAACCGCAGCTTACAAGCGTGGGATTCAGCAGACGAATACCTCATTGACTATGTTAATGAACACTACCCTAATTGTCGCTCATTGCTGATCTTAAACGACAGCTTTGGTGCACTTAGCTGTTACTTTAGCAAGCAACAATTAACAGTTTGTTCAGTAAACGACTCATATATTAGCCATCAGGCGGCGGCTTATAACTTAGCGCAAAACAAAATCGCAACAACTGCGTTTAGCCAGCTTGATAGTTTATCGGCTTTGCCCGAACAAGTAGACCTAGTGTTGGTAAAAGTACCACGCACGTTGGCTTTTTTACAGTATCAGCTATCTGAATTAAGCGAAGTACTGGCGCCCGGTACACCGGTTATTGGTGCTGCAAAAACTAAAGACGTGCATAACTCTACGATTAAAGCATTTGAAGATTTTATTGGTGAGACGAAAACAAGCCTCGCAGTAAAAAAATCACGTTTAATTATTAGCCAGGCCGCTGGCGGTTATAAAGGTGCAGATTTCCCAGTGAGCTGGCCGCTCGAAGGCACTGATTTTACAATAAGTAATCATGCCAATGTGTTTTCACGTGATTCACTTGATATTGGCGCGCGTTTCTTTTTTAATTATTTGCCACAAACAAATAAAGCCAAAAATATTATTGATTTAGGCTGTGGCAATGGCGTAGTTGGTTTAATGACATTAGCGCGCTGTCCTAATGCCCATATTAGCTTTGTTGATGAGTCGTATATGGCGGTTGAATCAGCTCGACTCAACATTGAGCTCAACATGGAAGACAAGTTTGAACAATGTACCTTTATAGAGAATGATTGTTTAACTGACTTTGAACGTGAAAGCGCTGATATTGTATTGTGTAATCCGCCATTTCACCAAGCACAAGCGGTTACCGACCACATAGCATGGCAAATGTTCAAGCAAGCAAAAGACACATTAAAAGAAGGTGGCGAGCTGCGTATTATTGGTAACCGTCATCTAGATTACCACGACAAACTAAACCGTATGTTTGGTAACTGTACTTTATTAGGCTCTAATAAAAAGTTTGTGGTACTCAGCGCAACTAAAAATAGTGGGACGTTATAAATGAAACTCTTAAAAGCATTATTGAGCTGTTGTACATTAGTGGTTTTTTCGGGATGTGCCAATCAGCCTAATCAGCTTATTCTTAACCCTGTGTATAAAAGTGGTCAAATAAGCTCAATAAACAGCAGCTTAAACACCAGCGTGATTGATTTACGTGGTGACAGTGCAACCTTAAAGCTGATTGAATCGAGCAAAACCAAAACCATTGCCAGTACGGGTATTACTGAATCGGTTAAAAGTGCGCTAGACAGTGCGCTGAGTCGCAATGGCGCCAGCATTTCTAATTTAGCGCAATTGCGTTTTGAGTTAGATATTCACACGCTGCAAGCGGTAGTTACAGAAACGCTAATGAGCCATACCAGTGAAGCCAAGATTGAATTTGAAGTGCGGGTGATTCGCCCGACCAGTAATTTTAGTAAACGCTACAGCGGTAATGCTAATTTATCTGGCCCGCTTGGTCACGATAGGGCAAAAGTTGAAGGTCAGCTCAATAAGTTGACTGAGCAGTTAATTACCCGCATTGTATCTGACCCAGAATTAATTGCATTTTTAGAAGGTTAACAATGAAGCAACTTTTTTTAATCTGCGTAAGCTTATTATTTAGCGTTAGTAGCTTAGCGGCTCAAGAGGGTCGTTTTGTGCAAAAAGATAACATTTTTCCTCGGGTAGAAATTGTGACATCGTTGGGCAGCATTGTGGTTGAGTTAGACCGCTCAAGAGCTCCTATTACGGTCAATAATTTTTTAACGTACGTGTCGGATAAAAGCTATCAAGGTAGTGTGTTTCATCGTGTAGAACGCGACGTAGAAAATGATCGTGACTTTGTAATTCAAGGCGGTGGTTATGATAAAGATTACGATGGCCTACATGAAAACGACCCTATTTTTAATGAAAGCGGTAACGGCTTAACAAACGATATGTATAGCATTGCGATGGCTTATCAAGACCGTGAACCACACTCAGGAACGCGTCAGTTCTTTTTTAATATGGATGATAACGATCATTTAAACCCTGGCCGTGATTGGGGATTTGCAGTGTTTGGCAGTGTGATGGAAGGCTATGAAACACTCGATAAAATCATGGCTGTAAAAACCGGATTTAATGACAAAATTGGCTACAACTTTGTACCCGAAAAACCGGTCGTTATATTAAATATTAAGGTGCTTGAGCAAGTTCCTTTATAACTTTTTTAATAAGAGCAGCCTTAGCTGCTCTTTGTATAAGCCAATGAGCCCCTATGAATAGCACACTTTCTGTTAGCGAATACTTTTCTTATTTTAAAGATAAACGTTTGATTAATGTTTTTATATTTGGAATGAGCAGTGGCTTTCCGTGGGTATTAATTGGCTCAGTAATGTCGGCATGGCTTAAAGATGAAGGTTTGAGCCGCAGCATGATTGGCCTATTTGGCATTGTGTTTGGTGCCTACAGCATCAACTTTTTATGGTCACCTTTAATCGACCGCACTAAACTGCCCTTTTTATATAATTGGCTTGGTCAGCGCCGTAGTTGGATACTGTTTTGCCAAAGCTTTATTTTGCTTGGCACATTGCTACTTGCAGGACTTGATTTGAAAGCAAACCTAGCGGTTGCCGCCGCACTTTGCTTATTAATCGCCATAGCCTCTGCCACGCAAGATATTGCAATTGACGCCTTTCGAATAGATACCCTTAGTGAAAATGAATCTCACAAAGCCACCGCGGCTGCTGCAATGGCCACCTCAGGTTGGTGGACTGGCTATGCTTTATTAGGAGCTGTGCCTTTTTACATGGCTGATATGCCAAATATTGACTGGCCACAGGTATATTATTTTTTATCCGCGATTATGCTGTTATTAATTAGCTGTGTATTTTGGGCTAAAGAGCCACAATCAAATCGCGAAGCCGTACATGCCGAACTAGAACGTGTTTATCTTGAAAAACTCGCCGCCACTAAACAAACACCACTGACAAAAACGCTTGCATGGCTAGGCGTTACCGTGGTTGATCCGTTTAAAACCTTTTTTGCTAAAAATGGCGTTAAAACCGCGTTGGCGCTGCTGGCGTTTATTTTCTTATTTAAGATTGGTGAAGCATTTTTAGCGCGGATGTCGATTGTATTTTATAAAGAAGTTGGCTTTAGTAATACGCAAATAGCAAATTACTCAAAACTCGGCACGGGGTTAATCACCATTGTATTTGCCTTTTTGGGCAGTATTTTTAACCATAAATATGGCATTGTGAAAGGCTTATTTATTAGTGGCATAGCCATGGCAGCATCTAACTTAATGTTTTCTTGGATTGCCTTAGCTGGTCCACAAGAGCACTTATATGCAATGGCAATTGTAGTTGATGGCTTTACCCAAGCTTGGTCTTTAGTGGCAATGGTTGCTTTTATATCTATGCTGTGTGACAGAGCATTTAGCGCCACCCATTATGCGCTATTGGCATCATTGGGTAATTTAGGGCGTACGTTATTATCGAGTTACAGCGGCGTGGTTATTGATGATTGGCTAATGGGGAATTGGTCATTGTTCTTTGTATTAACTGCACTTATGGTTTTACCCTCATTAGTGTTTTTATTTCTAATTAGGCACAAGCTATATGCACTAGAGCAAAATTATCATAAAAATACCTAATGCATCCCTGCACTAGTATTGGCTGTAGACGCTAATTTAACTTTACGATTACAGCCAAAAAGAAAGCGTTAGTCAGCTTTAATTAAGCTTAATGCTTCATAAGGGTCGACTTCTAATGCATTACAGTAGCGAACAAACTCAATTACATCTAAACGACGTTCCTGATTTTCAATTTTGCCAATAAAAGAATGTGGCGTACCCAAGATTTGCGCTAAGCTACGCATGGTGTAGCCTTTTTCATGGCGCTTAGTTTTAAGCCACTTTGTTAATTTTGCATTTTCTTCCGAAGATACGGTTTTACCCATCATATACAACTCCTACTCGTTGTTTAAATATACATATAGCTAAGCGCTTAAAATCGCCAACACTGTAAACCTACAACCACTCACAAAAGCGCAGTGTAAACGCTTACAATTCAACCAATAAAAACGCTCAAATATGTATTAACACTTTATTATTGTGAAAAATGAAACCTTGCCCGTTTCACTCTTGGATACATTATATACCATTCATCGTTGATCTGAATGATTAATTAGTAATTATGCGATTAAAGTTTAACAACAAATATTTACTAACTCTGAATAAGGTTAAATATTTTATAACTTTTTTGTTTCATTTAAATATAAGCCGTTTATTATTAACTTATTATTTGCTTAAAAAGGCTAAATCATGTTTAGACTACTTTTTTTACTGCCTATTATTTTATGCTTGGGCTGGTACTTTTTTTTGCGCCATTATGCAATTCCAATCAAACAGGGTAAAAAAGGCTTTATCTATATTTTAGCTTTCTCTGCATTCGTACTTGGTTTTTTTGTGTTAATAATGCAAATAACAGAATACAGACCAACTGAGTTATGATTTTAAACACATAAAAAAACCGCTAATTAAGCGGTTTTTTTTCAAATAACGGTATCTTTACACGCTAAAACTAGCGCCACAGCCACACGTTGTTGTGGCATTAGGGTTAGAGACAAAAAAGCGTGCCCCTTCTAACCCTTCGGTGTAGTCTACTTCACCGTCAACTAAATACTGGATACTCATTGGGTCAATGACTAAGGTAACCCCGTTTTTAACAATTTCTAAATCGCCAGGATTCGCTTTTTCATCAAAAGTAAAACCGTATTGAAAACCTGAACAACCACCGCCTGTGACATAAACACGCAGTTTTAGATCTGGGTTTTCTTCTTCGTCGATTAACTGTTTAACACGCACAGCGGCTGCGTCGCTAAACTTAATGGGTAATTCTTCAGACATTTTATAACCCTCAATACCTTTATACTAATGCACCAGATTATCTAATACCTGAGTGTTTTAATCAAGTATAGTAAGCTCGCGTTTATAAGCTTTAATTAAAACAATGCGCGTTTAATCTGTTCTGTGAATCAATATACTATAAATTTAATTTAAATTAATCGGTTGTTAAAAATCTCAAGGACTTCCCTAGACTATTTTGATAAACTTGACGCCTAAAAATGCTACGGGGAAATAAAGCATGTGGCTTGAGCGACTGAGACGTCGATTAGCAAAACCAAAAACATCCGTACAATTATGCTTATTGGGCGTAAGTGCCGGATTAATTGCTGCATTTTTCATTATACTGTTTCGCCTAACCATTTTATTTTTTCAAAGCTTATTTTTAGAAACCCCTGACGACTTTACTACTCTCCCTACCCTAGAACGGGTATTAATGCCTTTGATTGCTGCACTTCTGATAGCCACATTTGCGGCTTTTACCGGCTTTAAACATTACCGCTTGGGTATCCCTTTTGTAATACACAGAATAAAACGTCATTACGGGCAAATGCCACTTTATAATACGGTTAACCAGTTTGTAGGCGGCGCGCTGGCACTGATCAGCGGTTTTTCTGTTGGCCGCGAAGGCCCCTCAGTTCATATGGGAGCAGCGGGGGCAAGCATATTAGCAAATAAACTACACTTACCCCACAACGCTATGCGTACCCTCAGTGGTTGTGGTGTTGCCGCGGGCATTGCTGCATCGTTCAACACCCCCCTGGCTGCGGTTATTTTTGTAATGGAAGTGGTGCTCAGAGAATACAAAGTGCATATTTTTGTGCCGATTATGCTCGCAGCCGTTACCGGCGCATTAGCAACACAGTTTGTATTTGGTGAGGGCTCAGAACTTGCGCTAATAACCATTGCCCCCTTAAGTGGGTGGCATTACCCCTATTTAATTTTATGCGGCATGGGATTAGGCGCGGTGGCTTATGCTTTTAATCAGAATTTAATGTTAATTATTAAAACCTTTAAACCACTTAGTATGTTTCCACGTTTAATGATTGCAGGGTGTATTGCCAGCTTAATTGCCTATGCAGTTCCACAAGCAATGGGCTCGGGTATGAGCGCTATCACTATTGCGGTTGAGTCACCTGAAAATATTCAACTACTCACCACTATTTTAATTGCTAAGTTATTAGCCACCTTATTTGCTATTGGCTTAGGTATTCCTGGTGGGTTGATAGGTCCGGTTATTGGGCTGGGCGTTTTAACCGGTACTTTAATGGCATTTTTTGCTCAATTTATTAGCCCCGGCACCGATATAGCCGGCACTTACGGGGTGCTGGGCATGGCAGGATTATTAGCGGCCACACTACACTCCCCCTTAGCGGCACTGACCACTGTGATGGAGCTGACCTCGTCACCGGAAATTATTGTGCCTGCGATGATCGTCATTACTACCGCCTACGTTACAGCTTTACAGGTATTTGGTAACCGCTCCATATTTTTACAGCAATTAGACTTTCAAGGGCTTCCCTATCATGTCTCTCCCGCCACTGAAGCCTTACAGAAAGTAGGAGTGATGGATGACATGGATGAAGACTTTAAACTGCTCTACTCCGACGATAAAGAGCAAATAAAAAACAGTCTAGATGCCATGGACAGTCAAACACCATTAATTGTATTTGATGAAGAAAATGGTTATCGCCTAGCTGAATATGACTTAAGTTTAATGTCTGATCAGGCGGTCAATATAAAATACATTAGCTTACAAGGTATTAGCAGCCAAGCCACCCTTGCAGATGCATTTGAAATTTTGAATGATAAACGCAGTGGTGCACTTTATGTATATAACTTATTAGATAATCAACAAATTATGGGATTACTAAGGTGGGATCAAATCCACCATATTTTAACCATACGTAACAGTCTACTTTAACAATAATGAGAACAATATGAGCGCATTATTAATCTACAAAACCTTGCATGTATTTTTTATGATTGCTTGGTTTGCCGGTATTTTTTACCTACCTCGACTTTTTGTTTATCACGCTATGAGTGAAGAAAAATCGTGTAACTCAATGCTAAAAGTAATGGAACGTCGGCTACTTTATTTTGTTACACCCTTTGCGGTGTTTACCGCAGTATTTGGCGTATTGACTATTGTTGAATACGGCCGAGAATGGTTTCGTTACAGCATGTGGCTGCATTACAAACTCGTGCTGGTGATTATTTTATATATTTATCATGGCTACTGTTTCAAATTGTTAGCTGATTTTAAACACGATAGAAATACTAAAAGCGATCGGTTTTATCGCATTTTCAACGAACTACCTGTTTTAGCGCTACTCGTTATTGTCGCTTTGGCGATTATTAAGCCAAGCTTTTAGCAAAGGCTTATAAATTACGCTGCCAAGTCGCATACTAAGTTTGTATAATACGCGCGATTGCGTGCTCCTTTGTGGATTATCGCGCCTTTTTGAATAACTAGGAATAACCCCCATGTTCAGTTTCCAAGGTGAAAATATACTCTCTGTTAATCAACTCGACCGAGACTGTATTGAACGCATATTTGCTGTGGCAAAAAAAATGGAGCCATACGCTAAAAAACAAAAGCGGACCAACGTGCTTGAAGGCGCTATTTTAGCAAATCTATTTTTTGAACCCAGTACACGTACTCGTGTTAGTTTTGGCACTGCGTTTAACTTACTCGGTGGACTAGTTCGTGAAACCACCGGCATGCAAAGCTCTGCGCTTGCTAAGGGCGAATCACTCTATGATACCGCACGTGTTATTTCAGCGTATGCTGATGCAGTTGCTATGCGCCATCCTGACTCAGGCTCGGTAGCTGAATTTGCAACAGGTTGCAGCGTACCAGTAATAAACGGTGGTGACGGACCCAATGAGCACCCTACCCAAGCATTGCTTGATTTATTAACTATTGAGCGTGAACTTAACCGCTTCGATCAAAATATCGATGGTATGCATATTGCGCTAGTCGGCGATTTAAAATATGGCCGTACTGTTCACTCACTCTCTAAGTTACTGTGTCATTACAAAGACATTAAGTTTTCGATGGTTGCCCCTAATGGCTTGCAAATGCCTGACTCAATTTTATCTGCGGTTGAAAATGCCGGTCATAAAATTGAACTGGTAGATAAAATGGAAGGTAACTTAGCAGCCGATATCGTTTATCAAACACGTATCCAAGAAGAGCGTTTTCCATCACAAGAAGAAGCTAATAAGTATCGTGGTGGATTTAGAATTAGCCAGTCTATTTATAATACTCATTGCAAACCTAATTCAGTATTAATGCACCCGCTTCCTCGCGATAGTCGCCTAGAGGCAAACGAACTTGATAACGACTTAAATGCTAACGACAATCTAGCGATATTCCGCCAAGTACAAAATGGCGTACTCATTCGTATGGCACTGTTTGCTTTAACCCTCGACGTAGAAAACAAAGTCGAGCAGTATGAAGTAGACGTTCCTTGGTTTAGCCGCAAACGCGACAGCTAAGCTTTAATTTTAAAGTGATAAAACAATAGGATTTTTCATGACAATTAGCCAAGACTTATTTAAACGAGCTCAAGACTCTATTCCTGGTGGCGTAAATTCGCCAGTGCGTGCATTTAATGGTGTAGGTGGTACTCCGCTGTTTATTACTAAAGCACAGGGCGCGTTTACATTTGATGCTGATGGCAACCGTTACATCGATTATGTAGGCTCTTGGGGTCCAATGATTATGGGCCACAATCACCCTGAAATTAAACAAGCAGTGCATGACGCGGTAGAAAATGGTTTAAGCTACGGAGCGCCTACTGAAGCTGAAATTTTAATGGCTGAAAAAGTAAAAGAGCTAGTACCATCAATCGAAAAAGTACGCATGGTAAGCTCTGGTACTGAAGCAACAATGAGTGCAATTCGTTTAGCCCGTGGTTTTACTGGTCGTGACAAAATCTTAAAATTTGAAGGGTGTTACCACGGCCATGCAGACTCATTACTAGTAAAAGCCGGCTCTGGCGCATTAACTATGGGTGTACCTAACTCTCCAGGTATTCCTGAAGATTTAGCTAAGCACACACTCACCGTTTCGTTTAACAATATTGAAGAAGTGAAAGCGATTTTTGCTAAATACGCCGATGAAATCGCGTGTATTATTGTTGAACCAGTTGCCGGTAACATGAACTGTATTCCACCAGTACCCGGCTTTTTAGAAGGACTGCGTGAAGTATGTGATCAATACCAATCCGTGCTTATTTTTGATGAAGTAATGACAGGTTTTCGTGTCGCCCTTGGTGGCGCTCAAGCGTATTACAACATCAAACCAGACTTAACCTGTTTAGGTAAAGTAATTGGTGGTGGCATGCCAGTAGGCGCGTTTGGTGGTAAAACAGAAATCATGGATTACATAGCTCCTGTAGGCCCTGTTTATCAAGCGGGTACACTTTCAGGTAACCCTATTGCGATGGCAGCAGGCTTAAAATCACTCGAACTACTAAGCGCTCCTGGCGTGCATGATAAGTTAGAAGCCATTAGTAAAGCGATTTGTGAAGGCTTTGAAGCCGCAGCTAAAAAAGCAGGTATTGCCTTAACGACTAACTACGCTGGCGGTATGTATGGCTTTTTCTTCACCGATGCAGAAAAAGTAACTACTTACAAACAAGCCACTGAATGTGATTTAGAGCGCTTTAAAAAGTTCTTCCACTTAATGCTTGAAGAAGGGGTTTATTTAGCGCCTTCAGCGTTTGAAGCTGGTTTTGTGTGTGCTGCGCACACAGAGCAAGAAGTTCAAGCAACGATTGAAGCAGCAGAGCGCGCTTTTGCTAAGCTATAACGTTTAGTTTTTAAAAACGCTTACCCATAAAAAAAGCCCTTTCGGGCTTTTTTTGTTTTTTAACGCTATTGAATCGTTATGCAGTTGATTAGAATCGAGCTTCAAACCCTATACGAACATAACGTGGAGTTTGCCAAGAATACGCAGCATCATGGTAAGCGTTTACTTCGCCTTCATTTTGCTCGTAATGCTCATTTACAGAAGCTTCTGACTGGCTATTTAATATGTTGAACACATTAATTGATGCTCTCATATCAATATCCGACACTGTAAAGTCATATGCAGCTGATAAATCTAAGTTAAATGTCCATGGTGTACGACCATTTGTACCACGGTCATGCTTTTCATAGATTTTTTCTTCTTGCTCACATTCACCATTACCATTGGTATCAGGACACTCATTTGTATAAATGTAGAAAGTATCACCCCAACCACCATTTAGATTTGGATCTTTTGACGGGTAACCTTGGCCGAATAAGCTTTTAGGACGACCGCTTTGTAATGTTGCATTCCAACCTACAGTTAAGTTTTCAACTAGCTCCCAGCTACCAAAGAATTTAAATGTATGACGACGATCATTAGGTTGATAACCTTGAGAGCCATCCATTACAGCTGGGAAATCGAAGTCTTGTGTAATACCCGCATCTGCTTGACCAATATCGGATTTAACAGCACCTTCAAAGTTACCAACACTTCGTGCCCATGTATAACCAAACTGGTAACGAATCGTATCAGCCTGATAATTTAAGTTAAACTCTACGGCGGTATATTCATTATTAGCCTTAGGTAAACCAATAGTGTCGGCAGAGTAAGTCGTTAGTGAACCTTCATCTGGAACACCGTCGTTATCAAAGCTTGAATCACCCCAATCAGTACCATTCCAGTAATATCCGTCACTATACCAGCTAGAAGATGAACCAGGATTAATCATCACACAATATGGGTAAGCATAACGACCACAGTAATCATCTAATGCAGTAGCAACTTCACGATAAACACCTTTAATACCAACAGTGTACTCATCATTTAGTGCTTGCTGTACACCTAAAATATATTCATCTTTTGAAAATGGTTCGGCTTCTTGCGCTTGGAAAATATCTTTTTCTGGGATAACCGGAACACCACTTACTTGTTGTGAGTTTGCTAAACCGCCTGAGCCAAGAGTATCCGCCAAAGGAGCCAAACCTGTAGGTGCTCCTGTCGTTGCATCAACACCCGTATACGTGTAAGCAGTAGTAATATCACTTACCCCAGAAGCTGCACGGAAAATAGTGTTATTTGCAACAGGTAAGTAATAACGTCCATAAGTACCATATACTTTAGTGTCGCCAGTGCTCGTTGGATCCCACGTGAAACCTAAACGAGGAGCAACATCCGTTTTGAAGCTTGTAAGTAGCTTATCTGTTGTGCCCCAACTATCAAACTCATCTATACGTAAGCCAACAGTTACCGCAAAATCATCTGTTACTTGCCAATTATCTTCTATGTAATAAGCCGTAAGCTCTGACTTAAAGCTACCGCCACCATCAAACACTCGATCTTCAACGTATTGCAATACATTACCAGTATTGTTTGTTAATGCGCCATTATCAGCTTGAAAACTGCCGTTAGCCGCTAGTGTACGGTAATCATAACTGTGGCCACCGATAGGACGACTCACACGCTCAGATTCACGCTCTTGATAATCGATACCAAAGCTAATCTGATGGTCTTGCCAAACATACTCAATATCAAGGCGGTACTGAGTATTTTCATCATTATTTGCACCAAAGCTACCACCAGCACCACAACCAGTGATTGGATTAGAAGTACCACGAGAATCTGTAATACTTGGGCAAATTAAGTTTTCTGATTGCGTTTCATACTCAGTCTCAATTGTACCAGCCATTGCTGTGACAACTAAATCTTCAGTTAGTACACCAGTGTAACTCAAGCTTTGCGCTTCGCCACCACGCTTAAGTAATGCACCATCTTTGCGGTCGCCTATAACACCGTTGTTGTAATCATAAACAGAGCGCTCAATATCACGACGATTTGAATAAGCAAAATAGCTTAAGCGATGGTTTTCATTAATATCCCAATCGAGTTTACCACCCCAGAATAAATTATCTCCGCCAGATGCAGATTCTTCTCGGTACTGATCGTTCGGTGAAAATTCATCTCCACCCCAAGTATAAGACGACTCAGTATCACGAGGGTTTATTAAACCATAGAAAAAAAGTGTGTCTTCAATAAGTGGGCCACCAACGGCAAGTGTAACGTCAGTCTTATTATCAGAGTCATAGCTTTCATCTCTGAAAATTTGACCTGCTCCATTATTGCCACGAGAAATGCTGCCCTCTTCTTGCAAAGAATCAGGTTGGTACTGAACTACAGCAGAAAATTCCCACTCGTTAGTACCACCTTTTGTAGTTGTATTAATAGTACCACCAGTAGCTCGACCAAACTTGGCTGAATAACCACCTGTTTTAACTTGAAATTGATCATAAAATTCAAACGGAACTTCACCACACCCTAAACCTTGGCGAGTATTAGTAACTTCTAATCCATTAATATAACACGCATTTTCTGCAACAGAGGAACCGCCAAATGATGCTGTATTACCAAACGCGCTATCGCCTTTTACTGCGCCAGGTGCTAATAATGCAACTGATGTCAAATCACGATTAATTGGCATTCTGTCAATTTCAGCATCTGTAATAACTAGGCCCGAATCTGCTGTTGAAAGATCTATTGATGAAATACGAGCACCAACGACTTGAATTACCTCTGGGCCCGAAGAGTCGAAACTGTTAAGATCAAAATTAGCTTTTGAATTGGCACCTAAAGATACTCTAACGCGGTCTTCAGCAACTACAGCATCGCCTTTTAATATTTGTATCTCGTAACTACCTGTAGGCAGGGAGGCAAAACGAAAGGTACCTTCACTAGAGATATTTAGAGTACGCTCTAAACCAGTTGCAGGGTTTTTAACTTTTACAGTGTAAGAACTATTATCATTAATATTATTAACAGTTCCTATTACATCAGATGCAACAGCAGGTAATGCTAGACCTAAGGATGCTGATACGGCAATAGCCGTTATACTTTTCTTAAATATTGATTTCATTATTTATCCCTGTTTGAAATTATAATTATATGCCTTAAAGGCATGTTTATAATATGCTCATGAAACAAAAATGCAAACAAAAATATCAACAAAATTAACAAAAAAACAAACAAGTATCCATTCCTTTAAACTAATAACAGGTGAACGATATTTATACTATAAAAATAAATAAAAGCATTTCACTAGTCCTTTATTAAAGAAATCCATAAAAAAAGCCCTTTCGGGCTTTTTTTGTTTTTACTATTTAACGAATACATTCTGGTCTTGGTTTAAACTCACTGGCTCTAAGTGGCAGTTGAATCACTTTGCCACAGCCCGGTGGTGCTTGCTTCCCAGTTTGCTCGTTTACAAATGCCCACCTAATTGAAGGCGGACGGGTATCGGCAATTGCTTGCGGGTTTAGCGGTTTTAAATAACGAATATAGGTTTCAAGCGCGCCAACACTGCCAGTTAAGCCGGTGCTTTTATTATCGTCACGGCCTATCCATGCAACCGTCACTGTATTTTGATCAAATCCAGCAAACCAGCTGTCGCGTAATTCATTACTGGTGCCTGTTTTACCTGCCAACTGGATTGACGGAAAATGTAAGTTTAAGCGCTTAGCGGTGCCATCTTTAGTTACTCGCTTCATAGCGTATTTGGTCATGTACATGGCATCTTTATCAAATCGTTGTTCGTTACTCACTTTATGCTTATAAAGTACTTTACCAACAGAGTCGGTTAACGCAGAAATAGACGTCAGCTCTCTGTATTCGCCATCAGCAGCAATTGTGGTATAAAGCTGAGCCACTTCAAAACTCGACATTTCAATAGCCCCTAATAGCAGCGACGGATATTCATTAATATGGCCTTTAGCACCTAGTCCTCTGAGTGTATTAGCAACTTTATCAACCCCAACATCAAGCCCTAAGTTAACTGCCGGAATATTAATGCTATGGCTGAATGCTTTATAAAGAGGCACGGCACCTCGGTATTGATGATCAAAGTTTTCTGGCTGCCATATTTTTCCTTCTTCGTTGGTGACTTGCACGGGTGAATCATCAAGCAATGTCGCTAAATTATAATGAGGAAGCTGCAGTGCACTTAAATACACTGCCGGTTTAACTAATGAGCCAATATTGCGCTTGGTATCAAGCACCCGGTTAAACCCTGAGTAACGCACATCGCGCCCAGACACTAACGCTGATACACCAGCTTTTTCAACATTAACGGAGATCATCGCCGCTTCTAATTCTTTGGTATTTGGACGTCTTTCCAAATAAGGTAAACTGGCCTTAATCGACTCTTCCATTGCTGTTTGCTTTTGCAAATCGAAGTAGGTAAATACGCGCACCCCTGCATCCAATACGTCTTGATCAGGTAGCAGTTGTTTCAACTCGCGATTAACCAACTCTAAGTAACCTGGATAAGACTTTTGTAAGCTGGCTTTCATTGGTGCAATATCAATTGCGCGCTTTAACGAGGCTCTATACTCTTTAGTAGAAATAAGTTTGTTATCGACCATTAAACGCAGCACTAGGTCACGACGCTCCATCGCACGTTCTTTGTAACGTCTAGGATTGTAATAAGATGGGCCTTTAACCATAGCCACCAGCAAGGCAATTTGGTCGTACTCGAGTTCATCAACAGGTTTGGCAAAGTAAAACTCGGCGGCCAGCCCCATTCCATGTACCCCTTGGTTGTATGACTGACCTAAGTACACTTCGTTTAAATAGGCTTCGAGAATCTGATCTTTTGAGTAACGGTAATCAAGAATAAGCGCAATAAAGGCTTCATTAATTTTACGGACTAACGAACGCTCACGGGTAAGGTAAATATTTTTAGCCAGCTGCTGGGTTAATGTACTCCCCCCTTGCACGGTGCGCCCTGCGCGAATATTGGTATACAAAGCGCGTAAAATTGAAAATACCGATACACCGTGATGATCATAAAAATCGCGGTCTTCAACTACTAATAAGGTATTTTTAAGCATGTCAGGAAATTTATCTAATGGTACAAACTCTCTATCTTGTTTTGAGTCATTACCAATACGGGCTATTTGTACAGGCTCTAATCTGGCAGTGTTTAAGCGACGGCCAAACTTATCTTTAATACTGGCTACCTTCTCTCCAGAGAAACGCAACTCAATAACATGAGCGCTCTCTAAACCATCATAAAATTCAAAGTCACGACGAAAAATCTTAATACTATTGGCTGTTTTAATATACTGCCCAGTCCGGCTTAAGCGATTAACCGCCGTGTAGTTTAAGCGCTTAAGCTCCCATAAAACTTCTTGCTCTGATAAAAACTGGCCTGGAAAAAACGTCATTGAGCGAGCATACACTTGTGCCGGAAGTTGCCATTTATTACCTTCAAACTGGCGAGTTATTTTTGCATCAAGGTAAATAAAATAAAGTGCAATGGCGATAAACGTCGCCAGACTCAGTTTCCAAAAAATAGAAAACAACGTTTTAAAAAGTGGCCGTTTTGTGGTACTTGAAGTTTTTTTAGTCGCACTTTTTCGCGCAGATGACTTAGTAGCGCGCTTAGTCGAGGGTTTACTGGTCGATGTTTTCTTTTTTTCAGCCATTTAAGTGTAATATATTCCGAAGGTTAATTTAACGCGAGGAGCTTATCACATTACTCTAGCACCTGAAAAATTAACCTCCCCTGAAATCAAAAAAGCCCTAACAGAGTAGGGCTTTGATTGAACACACAATACTTTAAATTAATTACTTCTAACTGATACAAACTCTGGATAAGCATCAATACCACAATCGTGTTGATCCATACCGTTTAACTCTTCTTCTTCGGTAACACGAATACCCATGGTTTGCTTGAGGATTGCCCATACAATGAATGAAGCAATAAACACAAAACCAATAATACATAGTAGGCCAATCAACTGATTAACAATGCTAGCCTCAGCATTAGTAACAGGTATTAGCACTATACCTAGGATGCCACACACACCGTGAACAGAAATAGCGCCCACGGGATCATCTATCTTCGCTTTGTCCAATGCGACAATACTGAGTATTACTAATGAGCCACCTAGTAAGCCAAATAAGCACGCCATTAATGGTGATGGTGATAATGGGTCTGCAGTAATAACCACTAAGCCTGCAAGTGCACCATTAAGTACCATGGTTAAATCAGCTTTGCCCCATAACAGTTTACATAAGAACAAGGCTGAAATTGCCCCCATAGCTGCAGCAGCATTGGTATTAAGTAATATTTGACCTACCGCTGTTGCGTTTTCTTTATCTGAAATTAATAACTGTGATCCGCCGTTAAAGCCAAACCAACCCATCCATAAAATAAACGTACCCAATGTAGCAAGTGGCAAGTTTGAACCTGGAATTGGGTAAATTTCACCATTTTTACCATATTTACCTTTACGTGCACCCAGTAGTATTACACCCGCAAGCGCTGCAGCCGCACCCGTTGCATGTACAATGGCAGAGCCTGCAAAATCAACAAAGCCTAATTCAGATAAGAAGCCGCCACCCCATGTCCAGTAACCTTCAATTGGGTAAATTAATCCTGTTAGTACCACTGTGAAAACTAAGAAAGCCCATAACTTCATACGCTCTGCTACGGCGCCAGATACAATAGACATGGCCGTTGCAACAAACACTACTTGGAAGAAAAAGTCAGATTCTAGTGAATGATTAGCATCTGCCGCTTGGCTACCTATTAGCCCACCAAACGAAGGAATAACGCCGCCTTCAACATTATCTACGTACATAATGTTGTAGCCTATCAACAAAAACATAGTACACGCGATAGAATAAAGCGCGATATTTTTAGTTAGAATTTCTGTGGTATTTTTAGAGCGCACTAAACCCGCTTCTAACATTGCAAAACCGGCTGCCATCCACATGACTAAGATGCCAGACATTAAAAAGTAAAACGTATCGAGCGAAAACTTCAGCTCTATAATTGTATTTTCCATGTTGCCCCCTTAAATTGCATCATCATCAAGCTCGCCAGTACGAATACGGACGATTTGGTCTAGGTCGTAAACAAAAATTTTGCCGTCACCAATTTTGCCCGTTCCAGCGACTTTGGTAATGGTTTCTACAACGCGTTGGCAATTTTCACTACGAGTAGCAATTTCAAGTTTAATTTTAGGTATAAAGTCAACCTGATATTCAGCACCACGGTATAACTCAGTATGCCCTCTTTGACGTCCAAATCCCTTAACGTCAACCACTGTCATTCCTTCGATGCCTAAATCAGCGAGTGCTTCACGCACATCATCTAGTTTGAATGGCTTTATTATTGCACTGATCATTTTCACAAAGGCCCCCTTAGGACGCTAGCTTGTTATTGTATTTCCTCTATACAATCCAACCTTTGTGCCATTTTTAAATTAATAATAAAAACATAAACTTAAAAAAATAAATAATATATAAAACAAAAAAGCGCACCATTTAGGTGCGCTTTTTTTATGCAAAATACTGCATTGGTGCGAGGTGGTTAAAAGCAAGACGTCATCTCTAGTGACCCGCTGCACAACGTTCTAAGTACTAATTAATTTTTTAAGCATAATGACTTACTCAGTCGCGTCGAGGGATAAATCAGCTCTTACAGCTTCACCCAGCCATAGCGATTCCATAGTTTTTACCACTCGAAAATGAAACTCTTCATGAGTAAAGGGCTTAGTTAAAAAGTCATTTGCACCCGATTTAATAAACTGCGTGGCAACACCATAACTATATACATCGGCCAGACCAATAATAGCTAATTGCTCACGACTTTTAACATTTCGAATTGCTCTAATTAATTCAAACCCATTCATATCAGTTAAATTATGATTAGTAATGACTAACTTAATTGCCCTATTATGGTTAAGTATATGCAATGCTTGAGCGCTATTATCAGCAGTAATAACATCAAATAACTGTTTTTCGAGCATTTGCTTAATCAAACTACTGCTTAACAAGGAATTATCAACAATTAGCGCCTTACGCCCTTGATTACGCAGTAACTGTGCAACTAATTTAATAGCGTAAAGATAAGAATCACGGTTATCTTTAATAATGTAATCAATAATCCCTAATTCCAGTATTTTTAAGCGCGTGGACTCTTCTAATTGCGTTGTCATTAATAGCGTAGGGATACCTTGCGATAAAATATAGCGAGCAACATCCATATCGGTTTGTCCACTAAGTGGCAAATCAACTAAGGCGAGTGAATAACTTGTTTGGCTCAGGAGTTGTTTGCATTGAGTAAGTGACGAGGCAAAATCAACCAAAACATCAAGGTATTGAGCAGCAATATGTTTGAGTACCTGCTGTACTCTTATATTATCTTCAACAATTAAAACCCGTTGCATAAACTCCCTTTTATTTGCGCTCACTCTTTAAGGTTATAAACCTAAAAAGAAATCACTTTCAATCATCCATATAGAAACAAGTAAAGCGACCAACTACTTAAAAACTTAATTAATAATTAAATTTTTTAATCGCCTTAAACTTACAGTGCGGTATACACATAAAGCATATTTCGCCTGTTTGCTGTGATCAGATTAATCTTAATTACATAAACTCAACGATTATTATCGGCAGCTAGTCTCATTACTTTTGTTTTTTACTCAAATATCGCTATAACTGCAGTACATAAAATAAAAAGGGTCACTTATGAAATTTAGTCGAAGTCTATTTTTACCCATTGCCGCTATTGCGCTCACCCTAAGTAGCGCCTCGTTTGCCGATAATCAACGTCGCATTGATATTGACAGTAAAGTGGTTACCCAGCACAAAGCAAAAATAAATAATGAACGATTTTCTTACACAGTAGCAACTGGCACACAACCGGTATGGGATGACAAGGGAGATGCTATCGCAACCCTTCAATACACTTACTACACGCGCGATAAGGTCGATGATAGAACAAAGCGCCCATTACTTATTTCATTCAATGGTGGCCCAGGCTCAGCGTCAGTTTGGATGCATTTAGCATACACCGGCCCACGCGTTTTAAAAATTGACGACGAAGGCTACCCTATTCAACCTTACGGTGTTAAAGATAACCCTTACTCGGTTTTAGACGTAGCCGACATCGTTTACGTAAACCCTGTAAACACGGGTTATTCGCGTGTCGTTGAAGATAAAGATGGTAACCTTCTAGCAAAGGATAAACAAAAAGAGTTATTTTTTGGTGTGAATGCCGATATAAAATATCTAGCAGAGTGGCTTAATACTTTTGTATCTCGCAATGAACGCTGGCGCTCTCCTAAATTTTTAATTGGTGAAAGCTATGGTACCACTCGTGTATCAGGCTTAGCGCATGAGCTACAAAATAGTCAATGGATGTACATTAACGGTGTTGTACTCGTTTCACCTACCGATATTGGTATTAAGCGCGACGGTCCTGTAAAAGCCGCTAACCGCCTACCTTATTTTGCAGCCACAGCCTGGTACCACAAGGCATTAAGCGCTGATTTACAAGCTAAAGACTTAGACGAGCTATTACCTGAAGTGGAACAGTTTACCGTTAATGAGCTCATTCCCGCGCTTGCAAAAGGCGGATTTATTGCCCCAGATGAAAAACGTCGTATTATTAAAAAAATGGCCGAATATGCAGGTCTATCTGAAACATTTGTTAGCCAAAATAACTTAGACATTCCGACACAGTTTTTTTGGAAAGAGTTATTACGTGAACGCGGACAAATGGTTGGTCGACTGGATTCGCGCTATTTAGGGATTGATAAGCGCGATGCCGGTGAATCACCAGATTACTGGGCAGAGCTTACATCGTGGCTGCACTCTTTTACCCCTGCAATTAACTACTACCTGCGTGAAGAGCTTAATTACAAAACCGACATCAAATATAACTTATTTGGTAACGTTCACCCATGGGATAGAAGCGGAAACAATACCGGTGAAAACTTGCGTTTAGCTATGGCTCAAAATCCGTATTTAAATGTGATGGTTCAAGCTGGCTATTTTGATGGTGCAACAAACTACTTTGATGCTAAATACACAATGTGGCAACTAGATCCAAGTGGTAAAATGCAAAATAGATTAAGCTTTAAAGGCTACCGCAGTGGCCATATGATGTACTTACGCCATGCAGATTTAAAAAGCTCTAACAACGATTTACGCGAGTTTATAAAACAGTCTATACCTAAAAACGGTCAATCCGCTAAATACTAATTAGCTTATATCCACTTAAAAAAGTGACCACTTAGGTCACTTTTTTGCTTATAACCGCGGCAATTCGCCATGTGTGCAATTACCGGTGCGAATGACGGTTGGCTTTGCTGTGTACTGCTTTGTCGTGAGTATTTCAGCTAGATTTATTAGCGTGTTAAAGGTGCTTTTTAGAGCGACTCGGTTATTTAGCCAATTGGGTATACTTCCGCCTGGTAACGCATAAACCTGATAGTCAATATGCAAGTTATTCGCTTGCTGAGTCAGTAACCACGTCGCATCTAATGTGCTTATTCTTACTACCCCTTTAGTTTGAGGTAAAAAATCAGGACGGGCATGAATACTAAGTTGAGTTTGCAACGCGCTGCGTTTTGTATAGCACGAATACGTGACTAAATCTCTATTTGCAACGGGCCAAGGGGAGTCAATAAAGCTGTAAACAAGGTTTTCTGAGGGGCTTAAATATTTCAGTAATTTTACTTTAGCAATATTTTCTATCCAGCGGGGAGCAGCATCGGTATCACTGAGTAAGGCGATTAAATCTTCTGCTGTGGTATTCTTAACCACCGTTTCAGCTTTCATTTTCAAGGTATCATCGCTCAAACGCTGAAAATAAATACTCACTCCCTGTTTACTCTCGTAAAGCTGCCAAGAGGGCTGTGAATACACATTTGTAACAAAACACAAAAGCGATAGAATAATGCACTTTTGCAACAAGTTAAGCGTGCAAAAGTGCTTAGCCATCAAAGCCAATACGGTTCTGTATCAAATGAAGCGTGTCGACTTTGCTCCATGGCACTGACTAAAAAGTCAGACTTTTGTTCCAACCATAGTTGTATTTTTGCTAGTTGAGCATCTTCTTGCCCGCCACACAGCTGTTTTAAATAATCAAGCGTGCTTAGCTCATACATGCCATGAGAAATATCGAGCCAAGGAAGCCTAAATTCTAATCGTTCATCTTTATTAAACAGTGCACCTAAACAGTTACCACTGAGTAAGCTATTCTCTAACTGAGTACGAAAATTTAAATAATCATTGCCCGCTAAACTTTGCTCTTTAGGCAATAAGCGGTGTAAATTTTTCCAATCTTTATCAAATAAACGATGAGCAATATCAATAACGGGCTGCTCAGCATTTTGTAGCTCTGCTTGGCTCCAGTCTTTACGCCACTGCTTATTTATCAGCCACGTTGTTAAGCTCAGCAATAAACGGTTGTAGCGCGCACTATGAAAAAGCGCAAAAATATCATCAATACTCGGTTGTAACTCTTTTAAATCGTTAATAACTTGAGCTAAGGCGGGCGCACTGTTTATTTTTTTATAAAAAGCATGGCGCTTAGAAGTGTAAGTTTTTAACTGAATGGCATTTTCAACCCATGCTAATTCACTCAATAACCACTTTAACTCCGTTCTGAGGTGCTCGGTGCTGTCTTTACTGACAATATCATCAAATAACCAAAAGTTATGACGAATTAAACTAATACCGTCGGTCACACGTTTTAATGTTTTTAAACTTGGCTTATCAAAATAGCATTGCTCATGTTTTTGCACAAAGCGAATACCAAAGCCCATGGCTTCAATAAGTGCTTGCTCTTGAGTGGCTTGCTTAGTAAGTTTAACAAAACCGATAGATTTACTCGGTTGTAACGGTGTGTTATCCGCTAGGCGGTAGCCTCTTGCTGCTTTTGAATAAAGCCCCAAGCGCACACTGTTTTGGCTTATTAATTTATCTGCTAAAGCAAATAGCTCGTCTCGGCTACCTTCGACGAGCTCTATTTCAAGCTCGCTAATAATCTCCACTTTACCCGAGGCGGCCACTTCACCTTTATCTAATACCACTTCAATTTTGGCACCATTTTGCGTTTCAATTAACCACGTACGGCGGATAAAATTAGTACTAAATATAGGGTAGAGGTTTTGTGATATAACATCAATTTGCATGCCGTGTGGCCAAATTGATGAATCAAACGCCATTAAATTAGGTCGATGTGTTTCTATGGGAAGGTTATATTCTGGACGTTGATGTAATCCCCCCACCACGTCTCCTGCAAGCTTAATTGTTTGCTCACAGCGCTCGTCTGTACAACGCGTTCTAAAACCAATATCGAGTGCTCTCAGCTCTCTGCTTGGCGTATCAAAATAAGCATTTTGCAAACTTTTAGAAGGCTTGTTTGTGACTGTTTTTGCAAATTGAGTAATTAACGAGGGGATCAGTGGAATGACGTCATCTGATACCAAAAACTTCAGTTCTATCTCAGTATCCATTAGGCTTGCGGATTACCCTTAAAATTAATAAGTGCTCAAAATAAACAAAGCAGACCTATATTGCAAATTTTTTAGTCATAAACACGCAAGCAAAATGCTTTGGTTACAATATCTATCTTGCTATTAAACTATTAAATCCATACTATCTATATACTTATGCGAAATAAAAATCACGTTCACAACGGACACTGCTAGATTAACAAGGTAGATAAATGCTAAAACACTGTTTACTATGGCTGCTTTTAACAGCCGCCCCGTTTATGAGCCAAGCAGAGGAAGCTCAATCAACGCCGCCTACTAATGCTAAAACAGCTTATATAATCGATAACTTGTATACTTTTATGCGTTCAGGCGCCAGTAAAGACTATCGCTTACTCGGTTCTATAGATGCAGGCACGCAACTGACTTTATTATCTGATGAACAAAACGGTTTTATAAAAGTTAAAGATGATAAAGACCGTGAAGGCTGGGTAGAGGCTAAATTCATCAGCGAATCAGCTGGTTTAAAGCAGCAGTATCAAGCGCTTAACAGCGAAATTAGCGCTATGCAAAATAAATTACGCCAAGCGCAAGTAGAATTACCTGAACTACAAGAACAAAACTCACAGCTAACCGAACAAAATGCTCAGCTGTTAGCACAAATAAGTCAATTACAAGACTCGCTTGCTCAAGAACAACAATTAAAGCAAGCAACCAGTGCTAAAGAAAAGCGTCAGCTACTCACTTATGGTGGTGCTATTGCATTTTTAGGTTTGTTCTTAGGAATTATTTTAACTATTGTGTTATCGCGCAGAAAACGCTATGAAGGTTGGGCGTAAGCGCCACCTATATTGCAGGCATAAAAAAAGCATCAAAAAGATGCTTTTTTTATGCCTGCAATTTTTTATACCTGCAATAATGTACTCAAAGGTTACATATCTAAACGCAGTCCAGGATCCTGTTTGATTTTTTCTATTACCATGTAAGTGTGGTGTGTACCCACTCCCGGAATATCAACCAAATCACCTAATACTTCTCTGTATTCGTCCATATTAGAGACACGAATTTTTAATAAATAGTCGTAACCACCCGCTACCATGTCACATTCAACAACCTGCTTAATTTTAAGAATGTGTTCGCGAAACACTTTAAATACCGCTGTATTTGAGGTGACTAATGATACCTGCACATGCGCCACTAAGCTTTGATTGAGCTTTTCCTCGCTTAACTTTGCAAAATATCCCTCAATGTAGCCTTCTTGCTCCAGACGTTTAACTCTATCTAAACAAGGACTAGGACTTAAATTCACTTGTTTTGCGAGGTTAACATTTGAAATTCTACCATTGCGCTGCAAAACGTCTAAAATTGATATATCGATACGATCAAGCAGGCGTAATCTATTCGGATTAGTCATATCAGTATTTTATATGGATAAGTTAATAATATGCCCTGTAAATTATCGTAAAACGGCAAAATTAACCAGCATATTCTGCTGGATTTTAATTAGAATGCACGCTTTACACCAACAACATTTAGCGGTAATTAACAATTACCCTAAGTCTTAACACTCCTGAGGGTTGCTTATGTTATTCAATGGCGATTTAACAACGACTTGTCCGATCAGACAAAAGATCCGTGACTTCTACCGTATAGATGAAAATGCGGTTATTGATCACATTTTACCACTTGCAGAAGTCGGTGTTAAAGCACGAAGCCGTGCATGGGAAAGAGCTCGCCAAATAGTTTTAAACATTCGTAAAGACCAAGACGGTCAAAGCGGTGTTGATGCGCTATTAAATGAATTTTCACTATCGAGTGAAGAGGGTGTGGTATTAATGTGTTTAGCCGAAGCGCTGCTTCGTGTTCCTGATAAAGCAACTCAAGAAACATTAATACGTGATAAATTAGCAAACGGTGATTGGAGCTCTCACTTAGGTAGTAGTGACTCTTTATTCGTTAATGCCTCGTCTTGGGGATTATTAGTAACCGGTAAAATGGTTAACTATAACGATAAGACTAAAGAGCAACAGTTTGGCATACTCAAAAAAACCATTGGTCGTTTAGGCGAGCCAGTTATACGTAAGTCTGTTAACTTTGCTATGAAGATAATGGGCAAACAGTTCGTAATGGGTCGTACCATTAACGAAGCGATTGAGCGTGCTGCTGAAAAAGAGCAAAAAGGCTATGTATATTCTTACGATATGCTAGGCGAAGGTGCTCGCACAATGAAAGACGCCAAGCGTTACTTTGATAGCTACATGAATGCGATTCATGCTATCGGTAAAGCCGCAAATGGCCGTGGTCCAATAAAAAGCCCAGGTATTTCTGTAAAGTTATCGGCTATTCACCCTCGATATGAGTTCACTCATAGAGAGCGTGTAATGGAAGAAATCGTTCCAAAACTAAAAGAACTAGCCCTTGCCGCTAAAAAATACGATATCGGCTTTACTGTTGATGCTGAAGAAGCTGACCGTTTAGATATTTCTCTTGATGTTATTGAGGCAGTATTTAGCGATGACGATTTAGGCGATTGGCAAGGTTTTGGTTTAGCGGTTCAGGCTTATCAAAAACGCGCTATTTTTGTTATTGAATGGCTAACCGACCTAGCAACCCGTGTGGGTCGCAAAATGATGGTGCGTTTAGTAAAAGGCGCATACTGGGATACAGAAATCAAAACCACACAACAAGATGGTTTAGATTACTTCCCGGTGTTTACCCGTAAAGCAACCACGGATGTATCATATAAAGCGTGTGCGATTAAAATGCTCGAAGCACGTGATGTACTTTACCCGCAATTTGCAACACACAACGCCTACACCGCAGCGACTATTTTAGAAGTGGCCAAAGGTGATAACCAAGGTTTTGAATTCCAACGTCTTCACGGTATGGGTGAATCTTTATTTGACCAAATCGTTGATGAAGAAAAAATTCAGTGCCGCGTATACGCACCGGTCGGCCAACACGAAGACCTACTTGCTTACCTTGTGCGTCGTTTACTAGAAAACGGCGCTAACTCGTCATTTGTAAATGCCATTGTAGATACCACACAACCGGTTGAAGCATTATTGCCAGATCCTGTTGAAACACTGCAAGGTTTACGTAATAAATACAACACACAGATAAAAATGCCAATTGATTTATACGGTGAAGAACGTGCCAATTCAAAAGGTATGGACTTAACTGATATTAACGTGATCACCCCGTTTAAAGAAAATTTAGACACTTGGTTTGAAGAGCACTTAATTGATGAAAGTCAAGTACCAGAGGGCGCGCTGGCAGTTAAAAACCCTGCAAACCATAAAGAAATTATTGGCCATATAAAATTACAAAATAGCGATGAAATGAAAGTGTTGCTAGCCAACGCTGAAACCGCATTTGAATCATGGTCACAAACACCGGTAAAAGAGCGCGCCAATTTGTTGCGTCGCGTTGCTGATATTTTAGAGCGCCATCACGATGAGCTTGTTGCTATCTGTATTAAAGAAGCAGGTAAAGTAGCACAAGATGGTATTGATGAAGTACGTGAAGCCGTTGATTTTTGTCGTTACTACGCAGCCCGTGCAGAAGAGCTTGCGCAAGATGAGCGCTTTGAAGCCCGTGGTGTTATTTTATGTATTAGCCCATGGAACTTCCCGCTCGCTATTTTCTTGGGTCAAGTTGCAGCGGCCATTGTTACCGGTAACACGGTTATTGCAAAACCAGCAGAGCAAACCAGCTTAATCGCACTTCGTGCCATTGAATTAATGCTATCAGTTGGTTTACCTGAGCACGTTGTACAACCTGTCATTGCTCGCGGTAGCGAAGTAGGTAAAACCATTGTTCCTGATGAGCGTATTCAAGCTGTTATGTTTACAGGTTCAACTGAAACGGGCACGCTTATCTCGCAAACATTAGCAGCACGTAACGATATTCAGGTGCCTTTAATTGCAGAGACTGGCGGCCAAAACTGTATGATTGTTGACTCAACAGCGCTTCCTGAGCAAGTTGTTGATGATGTTATCAGTTCTGGTTTCCAAAGTGCAGGTCAACGTTGTTCAGCATTACGCGTACTCTTTATTCAAGAAGACGTAGCTGATGGCATTATCGATATGCTTAAAGGCGCACTTGCTGAGTTGCATATTGGCGACCCATCATTACTCTCTACAGACGTAGGCCCAGTAATAGATGAAAAAGCGCTTAAAACACTCAACGACCATGTTGAATACCTAAAGGGTAATGCAACACTTCACTATGAGTGTAAAATTCCTGATAACAGCGAAAATGGCGCATTTTTCTTTGCACCACGTTTATACGAAATTAAAGACTTATCGGTATTGAAACGTGAAGTATTTGGCCCGTGTGTGCATGTTATCCGCTTTAAATCGAGTGAGCTTGATAGTGTTGTCGACCAAATCAACAACACGGGTTACGGCTTAACAATGGGTATTCATTCTCGCATTGAAGAACGTTGTGAACATTTAGCGAAAATGTCGCGTGCAGGTAACGTATACATCAACCGTAATATGATTGGTGCCATTGTTGGCGTGCAACCGTTTGGTGGCCGTGGACTCTCTGGTACTGGCCCTAAAGCCGGTGGACCAAACTACCTACAACGCCTAATAAAAGAAAAAGCATCACCAGATAACGTACAAATGACTAACCTAACGCCAGATGAGCTTGATTTACACCACTACAGTGGCGCAAATGAGCAAGTAGAAAAGCTGATGGTTAACTCTATGCGCGATGAAAAAATCTGGCGTGCAACGCCACTGAATGATCGTGTTTCTGCGGTACGTCAGTTATTAGCGAAAGTAGCGACGGTTGAAATTATTGACGACCTCGCGGACGATTTAGCGTTAACACTTGCCGATGCACGTGCTCAGTTAAACCGCTTAGAAAAGCACATGCGTAAATATACAACATTGCCAGGGCCAACAGGTGAGTCGAATACACTTCACCTTGAAGCTCGTGGTTGTGTGGTTTGTTACGCAGATAAAAGCACCTCATTTAACTTTTGGGCACTGTCTATTATTACCGCACTAGCGGCTGGTAATACGGTAATTACTGTTGCATCTGAAATATTTTACGACGAAGCGGTTGCCTTTAGAGATAAGTTTATTGCAACCGGCGTTGCTGAAGGTGTTTTCCAAGTAGCTAAACCAAACCAGTTACAAGCTATATTGGCACACCCTCACCTAGCGGGTGCGGTAGTTGCTGCACGTTCTTCTCGCTTAGGCTACTTCAGCCAACAGCTTGCACAACGTAAAGGCGCAATACTGCCAGTGATCAGCTCAGAGTATTACGACACGCTAATTAAGCGCCTTATTACTGAAAAAACAATCAGTATCGATACAACGGCATCAGGCGGTAACACCTCGTTGATGACGCTTGTTGAAGATGATGAATAGAAAATAGTCATCATTTAATTAAAAAGGCATCAATTTGATGCCTTTTTTATTTCTAAATGTGAATTTATTTGTTACTTTCTCTAATCATATTTGTTAATTAGAGTTCACTTTGAAAACCATTCCGACTACACAGCTAAAACCTGGTATGTTTGTACAAAAGGTTGTTAAGCAAACTGGCAATATTAGAATAAAAAACCAAGGCTGGGTTAAAACTCAAAGTGGAATTGATAAATTAATAAAATCTGGCATTTTAGAGGTAGAAATCGATCCTGATAAAATGCTCACCTCTGAAGAATCTGAAACACAACCAACGCCTGCGACTAAGCACGAAATCAAAAAGCGCGATCCATGGTTAATAACCCACAGTGCTGAGCAAGAAATGAGTAAAGCTAAAAAGCTTTACGATGAAGCAAAAAACCTGCAAACCAAAGCATTTGGCGATATAGAATCTGGCCGCACTGTTGATGTTGCTCCTTTTAGGGAGCTGGCTAGCGGGTTTATTGACTCCGTATTTAGAAATCAAGATGCGCTGGCGTGCATTACGCAAATGCGCCAAAAAGATGCCTATTTATTAGAGCACTCGATAAATGTGTCTATTTTAATGAGTATTTTTGCAAAACATCTCAATATTGAAAAACCAATCATTGAAGAACTTGCAACAGGTGCCCTATTGCATGATATGGGAAAAATAAAAATACCTGACGCGATTCTCAACAAACCAGGTCGCTACACAGACGAAGAATTCAAAGTGATGCAAAACCATGCGCGCTTTAGCAAAGAAATACTAGAAGACGCAGGATTAACGGGGATTGCTGTTGATATCGCAGGTATGCACCATGAGCGCTTAGATGGTAAAGGCTACCCCTTTGGTAAGAAAGGCGATGAAATAAGCCAATATGTTCGTATGGCCTCTATTGTTGATGTATATGATGCATTAACCGCTGAACGCGTTTATAAAGCGGGTATGGAGCCAATTAAGGCGTTTAAAATATTAAAACAAGGTTGCCCTGATAGCTTTGATGGCGTGCTACTTAATAAGTTTATTCAATGCATTGGTATTCACCCAGTGGGCACGCTGGTAAAACTTTCCAGCCAAAAAGTGGGGTTGGTGACCCAAAGTAATCCTGCAACACCATTAAAACCAGTCGTAAAAACGTTTTTTAATGCCAAACATGGGCGTTACACTGAAGTTCAAGATATTGACTTATCAAGCAAAAGAACGCAAGACACGCTTGAATCAGCAGTGAAACCCAAAGAATATAATATAGATTTAGAGGGCTTTTATAAGCACTCTATCTTTAGTTAATTGGCCACTACTGTGGCCAATCTTGCAGGGCTTTTAAGCTAAACTCATAGCCATCAAAATCAAGTACGCTCTGATCCGGTGCTATTTCTAACACCTTCAACGCACCAATAGACTCCCCCTCATATAGCTCTCTGCCATTGAGCTTTATCCAGCGCTTATCTGCTGTCGACGAATAAATATGTGCCTGATATTTAATGCTTGGCAACATACTTTGTAGGCCATCCGGCAGTAGTTCAACGGGTTGTACCCGTGATGAATGACGAGAGCCTTGAGTTACTTCGTAGTCGGCTGTTGTTTCTGTGTCATTAACGGCTTGCGCAAACGCATTTTTAAGCGTGTCGGGAACCGTATCTAGTTCAGCGGTTGATTCTGGCTGAGCAGGCACATTTTGATTAAGTGGTTTACCTAACACTTTGTATTTACTCAACTCATCGGCACTGAGTGTTCTTTTCGTTGGCTGAGTTGGTACGCTTTTCGGTTGGCTGCTCTGTGATTGAAAACTAGATGAAACGTTATTCTGCGCCGAGAAATTTTGCGTTTGCCCTTGAGACGCTTGATTAACGCTCATAGGTAAATATTGCCCTTGTGGCGTAAGCAACATTTGCTGCACACCCGTTGGGGTTTGTACATAAACCAACTGCCCTGCCAGTGGCACAGAATTGTTAGGCGCAGTTGTAACAAGGGGCGCTTGAGGGGTTGTTACTGCTTGAACAACCGTTTTTTGTACTTCCTCTGGGCTTGTTGGTTTTTCTACCACTGCTGAGTCTTTTTGACTAAGGTCATTTTGGAAAACCTTATTTTTTACGGCTACATTTTCTTGTTGCAGCCACTTCCCGACAAAAAAGCCACTGGTCAATATACCCGTTGCCAATAAACTTCCTGCGAGTAAAAAACTAATTCGACGATAGGTCATCAACTGGTGTTGTTGTTTTAATTGTTGCGCTTGCAAGTCATATTCCTCTGCGCTCATGGTATCGTGCTTTGACTGCTTTAACGCATCTAATAAATAAGACATGAATCACCTAACTAAAGAATAAATGACAGGCCAATTCCTGCACAAAAAAGCATTAACGCAGCAGCACTATAAGGCCAAATCGAACCTGTTTTACTCACCTTATTATTTGTGGCAATAAAATCGATAGGTAAAGATTCACTCGCCGCTTGCTTAACAATATCACTGCCAACAATTTCTTGCTGTTTGGAAAATGCCCCTACTAATGCGCGTTCACACACCAGATTCATTAATCGTGGCACACCGCCTGTGAGCTGATGCACCATTTGCATCGCTTCCATTGAAAATATTTTCTTGTCACAACCTGCTATATGCAACCGGTGTTGAATATAAGCAATGGTTTGCCCTGGTGTTAGCGCTAACAAGTGATACCTGGCTGTAATACGCTGTGCTAGTTGCCTTAACTCATTACGCTTTAAAAGTAGCTGTAACTCAGGCTGCCCAACTAATACTATTTGTAATAACTTTTTATGGTCCGTTTCGATATTGGTTAATAAGCGAAGTTGTTCAAGCACATCGGGGGCAAGCAACTGTGCTTCATCAATAATTAAAATAGTATGCCCCCCCGCTTTATTATTAAACTCAAGGTGCTTTTTAATCACATCCGTTAGACTCTTCAGCGTGGCATTTTTGGCGTCGTAAGTTATTTGTAATTCATCGCAAATACTGGCTAACAGTTCAAGTTCTGATAACGCAGGGTTATGGATCATGGCTACTTGGGTATTTTCAGGCAGTCGCTCTAACATACTACGTGTTATGGTGGTTTTACCTGTACCCACTTCACCTGTTAACAGCACAAAGCCACCGTCTTCACCTAGTCCATAGGTAAGGTGCGCTAATGCTTCTTTATGGCGTTCACTTAAAAATAAGTAGTGGGGATTAGGCGAAATTGAGAATGGCTTTTCTTGTAAACCAAAATAGCTTAAATACACCTTTATAGTCCTTGGTCGTTAATTCACGGTCTATAATGGCAAAAAAATAGCCTGGGTGACAACTACAACCAGGCTTTATTATTAAAATAGTGTAAATAAAAAGGCTAACCGTAAATAAAAGAGCATTTTTAGATTCGCTAATATATTAATTAACTACTTCTCATAGCGTACTAGGCGTAAATATACGTTACTTGTTTTAGCATGTAAGCTATTTAAACCACTGGAAAATTGATAAACCCATGCCGAATTTATATTGCTAATACCCGAGGTATTAGACCAATAATTTTGCGACTGCGTTGCTAAAAAAATACCCGCATTAATACTTGGATCGGTACAACGGTGATCTACTATACTAGCTAACTCTTTAATACTCGGCACTTGCCAGTCGTTATAATTTGCCGTGGTGTCATTCAGTGCGCCTTTAAGTGAGGCCTGCCAGTTTAATGGTTGAGTATCACCATCGCAGCTAGTTGTTTCGCTATTATAAACTTGACCATAATTACAGCGCTGCCACATTAGCCCTGTTTTAGTATCTGATACAGTGCCATCAATATTAATCACAAATCGGTCGGTATCATCGCTAGTCGCGACTTCCTGATAACACTGCTGCGCTGCAAGTGACTGACTTAATCCTAAGGCTAATAACATAGAGACTTTAATTAATTTCATAATAATCACCTTAACGATTTCTAACTAAGCGCACATAAGCGGCATTATCTTTTGGATAGGCTAAGTCGTTGCCATCCATCATATCAATAATGTAAGCCTGTGATAAACTAGCACCATCAACAGCCGTTTGCGAAGTCCAATAGCGTAAATGCCCTTCGGTGTTAGTCGATGGTGTATTAGGAAAAAATGCAGTATCTATCAATACGTTTTGCCCTTGTTTACCGTAATCAATTAAACCTAAAAGTTCAGTATAAGTGGGTAAACGCCAGTTACTGCCGCCACAAAAATCAAGCGCATTAACTTCATCAATATAGGTTTGTAATCCACAATCAGTATCGCTCGGGCATGTGGTATTATCACTACCCGCTACATCGCCACTATTGACAGTCCCTTGCCAAATGTAACGGTTTTGCCCATCACGTAAAGTGGTATTTGGTAACACACCGGAATAAGGGCTTTTCACTTCCCAAACAAGGCCGGTAGTATTATCACGAATACAGCTAAAGTTTTGCGCATCATCGAGAAGCTCATCGGCAAACTCATTAAGTTTGGTGTAATCAAAAGCCAGATTCCCTTTACCCACTTTACCTAAACGATTGGCAAAACTATCGCGCCCAAGATCAGCATCTTGAGCTGGAAATTCATCATTATTACAATTAATTCGCTGAGTATTGTTATAACACTCTCCTACTCCTGTATCATTTATTAACCCAAGCGCTTTGGGTGTTACATCAATAAATACGGTATCTGTGTCGGTGCGCCCTTTTAAGTCCATAACTTGTACTTCAAAGCTAAGCGTTGCATTTAAATCAATATCAGAGGCAAAAAAGCTGGCAGTACATGACTTCGGTTCAATCAGGGTTTCTGCATTACCGGTAAGTTGTTGCCACATACATTGATAAGATTGAGTTGCCGCTTCGCTTGCAGTGGCATCTAAAATAACTTTATCAAACTCTTCTACTGTTTGATTAGCGCCTGCATCGGCAATAATCACTTGAGCTGTTTTATTAAGGGTCATATCAAATTGTGATGCAGATACTCCGCCCTCATCATCTGTTACGGTGAGCTGCCATTTTAAGTTGGTGTTATTTTCTAATAATGGATGAGGAAAACTAAGCGTTGGATTGGTATAGCTATCAATTGTTAAATCCGGCCCTGACAATAATTGCCACAAATAACTGCTAATTTCGCCATTTTCATCGGGGTCTGTGGAAGTTAAACCACTAAGGGTTACAGTATCCTTATAAACTGAGGGCAAGTTTGCAGGAGCAACTTGAGTAACAACAGCAAGAGGAAGCTGATTATTAGAGGCAATGAAAACACTCAAGTCGTCATTCACTAAACTGCCATCTGACGTTTGATAGCTAACTCTTAATACCAGTTCACTGTCAGACTTTACATCTGGTGCAGTAATGGTTTGTTCAGCCCCTTCAAGCGGAAACACATCTATAATAGGGCCACTTACACGCTGCCAAGTAAATGTACCATCTGCAGGAGAGCCTTTTGCAGAAATAGTAAACTCTGATTTTTCTACAACTTGAAGATCGTTACCTGCAAATACTGATGTTTTTATATCACTGTTATCAGCACCACCTCCCCCTCCGCATGCAGCCAAAAGCAAGCATGACATAAGTGGTATTAACGAAATTGCTCTCATACTCAGCACCTTTTTGTCTTAAAATTATCTAATAAAACTATTAAGCAAAAAAAATGCCATTATAAATTATAAATAGCTATCTTGATGAATACGAACAAATAATTTAGTGCCAACTTTACTGTAATCTACTTTATATTCGCGGCCATCTAAGGATTGAATAAACAACAATTGTTTTTCTTCGCTAAATACATCAGCACTAGTAATATAAACAACGTCGAGGTAACGCTCTTTTGCATCTCGGCGGTTTTTTGGCAGTTCTTCTTTAAATGGCTCAAGACCATTACCTGTTACTTTAATTTTAGGGTGAGTCTCACCATTAACAATCACTAAATCTAGTTTTCTGTTTTTATGTATTATGGTGTTTCGACCACTTTTAATGAAAGATCTGTCTTGGCTCATCGTTATTCCTAATCCCGCAGTGAGTGCTTATATTATTATTCACACTGCGACTTTATAAACTGAGAGGGATCGCGCTTCCATTTATTTAAATTTGCGCTAAATTCCCAAATATCACTTTCTATTACACTCGCTGGTAACAGTAAGTCATACCCTGTTAAAAGCTGAAGATGCTTAGCCCTATTAGCAAACATTGCTATAAGCCCATTATAGTCAATTCCTTTTTTTGACCTATATTTATTATCTTCAACTAACCATTCTGATGGGCAATGCCCATTTTTGCAATTTTTTTGAACAACTTGCATAAAGAAATGTCGCTGCTCTATCAACAATTTACCCGCAATTCTTGGAGCTAAAGTAGACAAGAATGAATCTATATCATTTAACTTAATACCAATCGCATTAAGCTCAAGGTAATCAATGCCATTATCAACCTTAGGTATACCACAATGGTGCAAATTCTCTGGGTGTAAATGCCATTGTCCATACTTATGCTGATATATTAATTGCTGCTCAGTTAAAATAATACTATAAAAAGGTTCTTGTGTTTTAAAAAAGCCAATTAAAATTGCAGCAATACATAAACTTACTAAAAAAATTTCGATAATACTTATTTCGCCTGGGCGTAATAAATTAAACAGCATGATAATAATCAAGCCAATGCTGCCGACCACTAATATTTCAATTCCATTTTTAGCGCCTTGCGCTCGGTAATTTAGTATTTGTTTATTTATATTAGCCATACTGAAAAAACGCCATATAAAATATAAACATAATAATAGCCCACAATGCTAACTTTCTCAGCGTTAAACAGCGTTTGCATGATGTTTTAAAGCTCATCAATTAACTCCCATTATTACTGTTAAATATGCGCAATGACTAAGTATCAGTTATTTTTACGCTTAACGCACAAATTAATGAGATACATAACCGCCTTTTTTTGTCCTGATTTCGTACAATACTTATAATCTATTTTCAGGTATGAAAACAATGCACTCTAAACAATCAGGTAAAGCCTTATTTCCATTTATTATTTCGTTACTAATAATTTTTAGCGTTTATTTGTATTTTCCCGCATCACAGGGCGAGCAAGCCAATTACTCGGCAATGACAACGCAAGTCTCTGCCCACACGGTAAGATCGCAAGAAAACGCAATTATGATTGAAGCCATTGGCAGTGCTCGTGCTAATCAGGCTATCTACATTAAAAGCGCCCAAAACGATTATGTCACTAGCATTTACTTTGAAGATGGCGACTTGGTCAGCAAAGGACAAAAATTAGTACAACTGCAAAACCAACAAGAACAATTTGCAGTAAAAGAACTTAGCATTAATTTACAAGAAGAAAAACGTCAATTAGCCAGACTGACCGAGCTTTCTCGCTCGCAAGCGACGGCCAAGTCATTGCTTGAAGAACAACTCGCTCGCGTTGATGCCAGCGAAGCACAACTTGAAAGTGCTAAAACCAAACTCAATGAAATGGCCATCACCGCGCCTTTTTCTGGGTTACTGGGGAAACGCGAAATATCGGTGGGTGCGTATATTAATAATAGTACTGTGATCACAACCCTCGATGACATTAGTATTATAAAAGTTGATTTTAAAGTGCCTGAAAAGTATTTAGCTCAATTGAAAAACGGAATGATTGTTCGCACTCAAAACGATGCTTACCCTGATCAAACATTCAGCGGTAAAGTAACCCATATAAGCTCACGTATTGATTCAATCACTCGCAGTGTAGAAGTAACAGCCAGTTTTGCTAATAAATCGGGTTTACTTCGCCCTGGTATGCTACTTAAAACTGCACTAGAGCTAAGCAGCAATCAAGCGCTGATGGTGCCTGAAAAAGCAATTATTCCTCTGCAAGATAAACACTATGTTTTTCAAATTGAAGATGGCATAGCTAATCGCATAGAGGTACATGTTGCAAGTAGAAACAATGGCTGGGTTGCAATAGACAAGGGGTTAAAGAACGGCGAGCAGATTGTTACCGAGGGAATAATCAAAATCCGCTCTGGTAGCAAAGTAAGCGTTAAGGGGTAACACGTGAAAATTACCGATACTAGCGTCAAACGCCCCGTTTTTGCGATTGTTATTAACTTACTGTTACTCACTTTTGGCTTAGTTGCTTTTAGTATGCTGCCTTTGCGCGAGTACCCTGATATTGAAACACCGATTGTAAATATTAGTACTGAATATACCGGTGCATCTGCTGAAATTATTGAAACAAAAATAACCCAAGTTATCGAAAACCGTATTTCGGGGATTGAGGGTATTAAAAGTATTAACTCATCGAGTCGTAATGGCCGCTCAAACATTACCATTGAGTTTAATATTAACCGCGACATAGACGATGCCTCTAACGATGTACGTGAGCGTGTTGCACGGGCATTAGACAGCCTACCAGAGCAAGTACGCCCTCCTGAAGTATCAAAATCAAATAGTGACGAAAGCCCTATCGCGTGGTTTGTACTTAACAGTGAAACCATGGATTCATTGCAGCTTTCTGATTATGCACAGCGTTTTATTGTCGACCGTTTGGCCGTTGTTGATGGTGTATCAAATGTGCGTATTGGGGGTGAGCGAAAGTATGCCATGAAAGTATGGCTTAATCGCCAAGCAATGGCAGCCCGTGGCATTACCTCTAGTGATATAGAGCAAACACTGCGCAGTGAAAATGTAGAGCTTCCGGCGGGTGAAATTGAATCGGTAGACCGTGATTTTACTGTGCGCACTGCACGCAGCTATAAAAACCAACGTGATTTTCAAAACCTTGTTATTAAACGAGGTGAAGATGGTTATTTAGTACGTCTAGGGGAAGTGGCTGACGTAAAATTAGAAGCCGCCGATGATGAAAGCTTATTTCGCGGAAATGGCCGTAATATGATTGGTATGGGTATTGTTAAACAAGCCAAAGCAAATACCCTTACAGTAGTTGATAACGCCCGCAGTGAACTGGAAAAAATAAAACGTAATTTACCTGAAGGCACTACTATAGAAGACAGTTACGACTCTTCAGTATTTATCAAAGAATCAATTAATGAGGTTTATAAAACTTTAGCAATTTCTATGGGGTTAGTCGTGCTTATTATCTTTATATTTTTAGGTAATATTCGCGCCACACTTATTCCTGCGGTCACCGTACCGGTCGCCTTAGTCGGTAGTTTTATGTTTTTATTAGCAATGGGTTATTCAATTAACTTATTAACTCTACTGGCACTAGTATTAGCAATAGGCTTAGTGGTAGATGATGCCATTGTAATGCTAGAGAATATTCACCGCCGCATAGAACTTGGGGAGCCGCCTTTATTGGCAGCTTATCGCGGCGCCCGTGAGGTAGGCTTTGCAATTATAGCCACCACCCTAGTGCTGATCTCTGTGTTTGTACCATTGGTGTTTATGGAAGGACGAATAGGCGCACTATTTACAGAATTTGCAATGGCAGTAAGTGCCGCCGTGTTCTTCTCCAGTATTACTGCATTAACACTCTCTCCGGCATTGTGTTCAAAGGTGTTAAAAGCTTCTGAAAAAGAAAGTAAGTTTAGCCAAGTAATGGATCGCTTTTTTACTAAATTAGAAAATGGATACCGTAACGCTTTAGCGTCAAACATGACTCGTAAATGGGGCTTAATGCTGAGCTTAGTTTTGGCTGGGTTTGTTAGTTATTCACTATTTTTACAAATACCGTCTGAACTTACCCCTAAAGAAGACCGTGGTACCTTTTTTGTACTTATGAATGGCCCTGAAGGCGCTAGCTATGAGAATAATGCCGCTAATATGGCAAAGATAGAAGAGCGCTTAATGCCTTACTCTGAATCTGGCGAACTAAGCCGAGTTTTAGTGCGAGTTCCAGGCTGGGGTGGCAGTGGTGGTGTAGCCATTGTTGGTATGGCGGATTGGGATAAACGCAAACGTTCAACCTGGGAAGTCATGGATGAAATAAGCGGTAAAATGCAAGAGGTCACCGATATACGTGCTTTTGCTATTATGCGCCGTGGTATTGGCGGAGGTGGTTCATCTCGCCCTATTGAATTTGTTTTACAAGGTAATGATTATGCTCAGCTAGCTGATTGGCGCGATAGAATTATTAAACGAGCAGAGAAAAACCCTGGGTTAGTGCGCATTGATCATGATTATAAAGAAACCTTCCCACAATTTTTAGTCAGTATTGATAAAAATAAAGCCGCTGATTTAGGCGTATCAGTCTCGGATGTGGGACGTACACTTGAAACCATGCTTGGCCAACGCCGTGTAACCACTTTTATTGACCGCGGTGAAGAGTACGATGTAATTTTAAAGGGAACTAAAGAAGACTTTGCAAACCCTACTGATATTTCAAATATTTACCTTAAATCTCGCAGCAATGAATTGGTGCCACTCGACAGCCTTATAAGCTTGAAAGAAGAAGCCACCGCCTCGCGTTTAAACCGCTATAACCGTATGCGTGCAATTACTCTAAGTGCCAACTTAGCTGATGGCTATACGCTAGAACAAGCACTAAACTTTTTAAACAATATTGCCGCAGAAGAAAACGACATTGATGGCGCCATTGATTACAAAGGTGAGTCACAATTGTTTTATGAAGGTGCCTCAGCCATGACCTACGTGTTTGTGCTGGCATTGACCGTGACCTTTTTAGTGCTCGCTGCTCAGTTTGAAAGCTTTATGCATCCGCTTGTTATTATGCTCACCGTTCCACTTGGGCTAATGGGTGCTATGTTTGGCCTGTGGAGTATGGGCTTAACACTCAATATATACAGCCAAATCGGTATTGTGATGCTCATCGGGTTAAGCGCTAAAAACGGTATTCTGATTGTTGAATTTACCAATCAGTTACGTGATAAAGGGTTGGAATTTAGTGAAGCTATTTTACAAGCCGCTACCCAGCGTTTACGTCCTATTATAATGACCTCCCTGACTACAGTTATGAGTGCAGTACCTTTGGTACTCGCCTCAGGGCCTGGCTCGGAAAGTAGAATGGTAATTGGTGTGGTGGTATTTACCGGCGTAACGGTTGCCACCATACTGACTCTGTTTGTGGTGCCAGCTGCCTATTATGCACTAGCGCGAAATACACAATCACCAGAGTTTTTACAGCAAAAGCTAGATAAACAAGCAGCTGAAAAACCACTTAAAGAGATCTAAGTCACTCTGAGCGTCGTAATTAGCAGTTACGGCGCTATTTTGGTGCATATAACCATATAATTGAGGAAGTACTTATGAGTTCAACCACACAGGTAGCAACACTCGGCGGCGGCTGTTTTTGGTGTATTGATGCGGCATTTAGGCGTGTTAAAGGTGTACTCAGTGTTTGTTCTGGTTACACGGGCGGGCACACTGATAACCCAACCTACAAAGCCATTTGCACTGGCAACAGCGGACATGCCGAAGTGGTTAAGGTTGAATTTGATTCTAGTGTGATAAGCTTTGAAACCTTACTCGCAATGTTTTTTACCTTGCATGATGCCACCCAGTTAAATCGCCAAGGTAACGATATAGGTACTCAATACCGCAGCGTTGTGTATTACCATGATCAGCAACAACAATTGCAAACACAGGCCGTTATTGCAGAGCTGCAAAGTCATGTTAGCGAACCTATAGTGACTGAGGTGAGCCCAGCAACCACTTTTTACCCCGCAGAGCACTACCATCAGGACTATTTCAATGAAAATCCTGAGCAGGGCTATTGCAGTATTTTAATTGCACCCAAATTACATAAGTTTGAAACCGAATTTAGCGAGTTTTTATCGGAATAAAGTGCTTTTAATAAATAGCCCAGCAATAAGCTGGGCTATTTGTTCCTTGGCAACTAGGATAAGTGACTAAAACTGATAATTTGCCCCCACAAAGAAAGTTCTTCCTGCGCTGTTATAACCTAATAGCTCACCACTGGCAGCAAACCCTGTTGCTGCAGTAAAATATTCCTTATCAGTAATATTTTCTATTCGAGCAGCTAACGACAAATTATCGAGCAACTGGTAATTGGCTGCTAAATTAAATACCGTATAGTCAGCGAGTTCAGAATCATAATACGCAATTGATGGACGCGATGAGCGATACTGCATATCTAAACTAGCATCAAAATCGCCCCATGACTTAGCGAGTTGATAATTAAACGACTCTGAAGGCCTGCGTGGTAAATCTGTATTCGTCTTTTCATCTGTAGCATCTAAAAAACTAACATTAACAGAGTGTTCAAAGCCTAACGCTGAAAACTCAGCCGATAATTCTATCCCCTGCATAGATACTTTATCTATGTTAGTTGCAATATATTTACCTGAGTCTGCATCATAATTATTACTAATCAAATTATTGATACGGTTATCGAAAATAGCAATATCATAACGGCCCCATTGGGTTTCTAAAGTTATACCAAGCTCATTATTTAAGGCTTCTTCAGGTTTAATATTATTGTTTGGTAAATAGTACGGGCTGTTAGTCACAAACGCATTAATTAACGAAGGAGCTCTAAATGCAGTACCGTGATTTAAACGTAGTGTTACATAGTTATTTGCTTTGTAACCAAGTCCTGTACTGTAAGTGTTTGCACGGCCATGGAAGTCATAATCATCGGTTCTAACAACCGCATTTGCTAACCATTTGTTATGGCTATAAAACGCGCCTATAAACAACGCCTTATTATCGCGTTTTTCTTCTGATGACGTTGCTGACGAGTTTGATAAATCCTCAGATAAATAATTAAAGCCACCCGATAGTTCAAGTTCTTCAGTAAGGGTATAAAGCCCTCGATATTCAAACTCAACACGCTCTGTGCTATACACTTGCTGCACATCGGTACCTGTTTGGGTATTTTCTTCTTGCGAAACGCTCACCGAAGTACTTTGGCTATATATATCTGAGGCTTTGTTCCAGCCTAGCTTAGCGGTGTAATTTTCAAAGTCGTAGGCATCGTTACCCCATGCATTATCATATTGTGCTTCGCCTTCACTATACTGAGATTGCAGGCTCAATTGGCCTAGTTCAGCAAGCTCATAAGCTAAATTAAAGCCAATGTTTTTATTTTTGTAGCCATCATCATCATGATCTTTTGTGTACTCAGCCGCTGGATCTTTGCCAGTAACATCAAAACCATCTGTCTCTTCGTAGCCTAAATTATAATTAAAGCTAAGCGCCTCTTTTACAAGCCCACCAGCAAGCTGATAATTACTGTAGCTATGGCTGCCTAAAGTAGCCGAAAGCGAGTTATTTGAGGCTTTACGGGTGATAATATTAATTACTCCGGCTACCGCATCAGAGCCATAAATAGCAGCTCTTGCCCCTTTAATAAGCTCAACACGCTCGATACTGTTAACTGGAATATTCGTCAGCGATACACTACCTGAACTTGCATCGCTCACTCTTACGCCATCAACCAATACTAAGGTATATTTAGCGCTGGCCCCGCGAACAAATATATCTGCCTTTTGACCTAACCCACCATTACGAACAATATCTATCCCAGCTATGGTATTTAATATTGCTGGTAAATCTCGGTAATTCGCTTTTTCAATATCAGCGCGCTCGATAACTGCAACACTTGCTAATACATCATTTATAGGTTGTTCAAATTTATTCGCAGTAACGGTTATTTTTTCAATGGTTTGTTCTGCAGCAGATACAGAAATAGAGAGTACAGCCGAAATGGCCACACCCAGTGCGGTTTTATTTAACATCATGTCCCCTATCTTTGCCCACCGCAAAGATGTTAGTAAGTAAGATTAAATCAAGGCCGGTCTCCGGACTCAGTTACCATAATTTAATACAGCATAACTTTACCGTTGCGGGGGCAGTGTTGGGATTGACTTCATCAATGAAAACGCACCAACTTCCCGATTATCCTACTAAAAAAATCACACCATTGAAGTGTTTAGTAAGCACCTTGAAAATAGACTGCTATTGTTATCTGTTTACTAAAAAAAGTCAACGGACGTCTAAACATCTACAAATCCAAAGGTTCAAGATTCAGGATACGGGGTTCGGGGTTCGGAGTTCGGAGTTCGGAGTTCGGAGTTCGGAGTTCGGAGTTCGGAGTTCGGAGTTCGGAGTTCGATAATTATCATAGATCCAAAAATAAATAGCCAAACAATATAACGTGTTTGGCTAAATACATGTTGCTTTGAGCTCAGCGCCTATAGTGCCTAGCTCGAAACAATAAATTAATCGCGGAAGTTTTTAAACTGAAATGGTTGACCTAAATCAGCAGTGCGTACAACTTGCATAGCCGCTTGTAAGTCATCACGCTTTTTACCTGTTACGCGAACTTCTTCACCTTGAATGGCCGCTTGTACTTTTACTTTAGAGTCTTTGATGGCTTTTACTACTTTTTTAGCCATGTCTTTTTCGATACCCTGTTTAAGTGCAACGTTACGAAAAACATTTTTGCCCGCACGAGAAATATCTTGTAGCTCTAAGCTTGCAACATCCATCCCACGTTTAGAGATTTTACTCGCTAAAATATCAAATAACTGCATTACCTGAGCATCTGCTTCAGCTTTTAATTTAATTGTTTTATCGTTTAGCTCTATTGATGCATCAACGCCTCTAAAGTCAAATCGCGTTTCTAGTTCACGGTTGGCGTTATCAACCGCATTTTTTGCTTCGTTCATTTCTACTTCAGATACAATATCAAATGAAGGCATAGCGTTCTCCTAACTATCTAATCTTAATTTTATGCCGCAATTATAACGTTAAAATGATAAATCTTTACATTTTTCTGCATTTTGTTCAGGTGCGATACTAAATTAGTTTGATATACTGAGGCTTCTTTTTTATACGATTTTAGGAATTTTCGTGACAAGGCGTGTTTACCAAGCAATTTTTTTAATTAGTATTGTTGCGTTTACCTTCTTATTTGCTAAAGAGGTAAAGGGCGCGGCAAACTTATTTCCGCATGTTGATAAAGCAGCGCATTTTGGTATCTTCTTTTTACTTGCCATTATTATGGATAAAGCGTTTAAACTCCCATTATATGCACAAATACTATTACTCGCTGGTTACGGTGCGGCAATAGAGATTATGCAAGATAGCCTTCCTTACAGACAAGCATCACTGGCCGATTTTGTTGCCGATTTTATTGGTGCAGCGAGCTACTTTTTAGCTAAAGCCCTGTTAACACTGCGTAAAAAGAAGCATTATGGCTAACATACTTGTTGTAGGTGATGGCGCTATTGGCTTGTTATTTAGCCATTTTTTAGCCAAGCATCACGCTATATATATACTTACTCGAAAAGGCACAGTTAATACTCGCTTTTACAGCCACAGTAACGCTGCGTCTGAAAAAATTAACGCCACTTTTATCTCACAAGAGCAGTTATCTCAAACTCCTGAATTTGATATTGTTTTATTCACGGTAAAAGCGTTTGCAGTGCAACAAGCCTATGCTCAAGTAAAACCTTATCTAGGCAATAATACCCATATTATACTGAGTCATAATGGCATGGGTAATGTTGAACAATTAAATGAACAACTAACAAAGCAGCAGTCGTTGTACTTTTTAACCACCAGCATAGCTGGATTTAAGTCAAACCCTAATATTGTGCAGCATACCGGAAACGGGCAAAGTGTATTAGGGGGCTGTAATCAACTAGCTATTCAAAATATTCAACAGCTTAGTGAGCAATTACACACCATTCCACAGTTAATTGTCAGTAACAATATTGAACAACTACGGTTTGAAAAGCTACTGGTTAATATTGCAATAAATCCATTAACCGCTCTGTACAATATAAAAAATGGCCAGTTGCGTGCGCCACAGTTTAATAGCTCAATTATTAATTTATTAACAGAGGCGTGCCATATTGCGACCGCGCTTAAACTTAATATTAAGCTTATCGATGCTCTCGAGCGCGCCTACAAGGTAATGAGTTTAACCGCAGAGAATTACTCATCTATGCATCAAGACGTTTTGCATAATAGACAAACAGAGATCATGGCGATTTGTGGCTATATAAGTGAGCAAGGAAAACTGCACCATATTGCAACACCTTATAATGACGCCTTACTTGCTAAAATTTTGGCAAAAAAAAGCGCGGAATAAATCCGCGCTTTTAAAATATTTAGCCATTAACGACGATAGACTTTTACAGTGGTAAAGCCTTCTTCGTGAAGAATAAGCGCTTGTAACTGGCTCATTACCCCTTTTTGGCAATATAAGTAATAGTCTTTATCTTTAGGTAAATCACCAAACTTTGTTGCTAAGCGGAAAAACGGTAAATGAATAACTTCAATACCATCAATTTCAAGCGGAGCGGCATCTTCTTCCTCAGGTGAGCGAATATCAACAACAACCGCTCCTTCAGGTAACTCTGTAACTGATTCTGCCTCTTTAAGCTCTTGCTTAGCTTCAACATCGATATCGCGCACATCCATAACACGGGCGTTATCAATAACGGTATCTAACACATCAAAGTCAAACTTTTCTTCTTCTGCTTTAATTACTTCAATTTTGGCTTTAACTGTCGGCTTTTTAGAGATCACACCGCAGTATTCAGGCATCGTCTCTGCCATTTCTGCAGTGCCTATTTGGCGCGCTATATTGATGATTTCTTGCTTATCATGTTGGATAAGTGGGCGTAAAATCAGCGTCTCGGTTACGCGGTCAATCACACTTAAGTTAGCTAAGGTTTGACTAGACACCTGACCTATACTTTCACCCGTAACCAATGCTTGAATATTTAGTTTTTCAGCGACGGCACTACCCGCTCGCATCATCATACGTTTAAGGACAACGCCCATTTGGCTGTTCTCAACGTTTTCTAAGATTTCAGCAACAACCGGTTCAAAATCAACAGTAATAAACTTAACTTTGTGAGTAGAGCTGTATTGTTTCCATAGATAGTAGCTCGCTTGCTTAACCCCAATTTCATGGGCAGCGCCACCTAAATTAAAGAATAAAAAGTGCGTGCGAGCACCTTTACGGATCATTTGATAACTGGCAACGCCAGAATCAAACCCACCAGACATAAGCGATAATACATCGTCTTGTGTTGGCAGTGGAAAGCCCGCCATTCCTAAATGGGTTTGCGTCACTATGTAGGCTTTTTCGTCTTTAATTTCTAAACGAATCGTTACTTCTGGGCGGCTTAGCTTTACTCGAGCCCCTTCAACATGTTGATTAAGCCCGCCACCAACGTAACGCTCTAGCTCAGTTGAAGTAAAATCATGTTGACCTATGCGCTTAGCACGGACACAAAAGGTTTTACCAATAATAGTGTGACCAACTAGCTCAATGGTTTTTTGATAGATGTCATCAAGGGTTTTAAAGTCTGTTTCGGTCACTTCAATAAACTGCACGATGCCAGGTATACGTTGTAAGCTGTCGATAAAATCAAGGCGAGTTTGAGCATCGTCAAGTTTTGTTACAACTGAAATGTTATCCCAGTTATTACGTACCTGTACTTTTTCGTCAACACGACGCAATACAATTTTAATGTTATTTTCTAACACTTTGGTAAAGCGTTTACGGACTGAACGGCTTTTGATGGCTATTTCAGGGTGAAGTTTGACGATAAATTTAAGCATAGTTCAACTCTTAGACTGCGGGAATTCGCGCACCCAGGCATTGGGCGCGGCGGATTATAGCAAAAAATTTAACGCCTAGGAACTAACCAACTCAACAGGCTTAAGGATTCTGGGGGGCTGCATTTGCTAAAAGTGCGTACTTGTCTCTTAACTGATTAATTTTATTTGCGCTTTTTTCTGTACTGTAAGCCTTAAATAAAGTCAGTACTTTTACAATGCCAGGGTAAATATCTTGCTCAACCAGTACACCACTTAGTCTTCTTGCTTTCATATAGGGTGTCCAAAAGCTAACCGTTAATTTTAGCGTATGAGCAAGTTCGATAGCATCTTGTTCATCAATGGCAATAATTTCACTATCCCGCAAGGCCAAAATGATGTTACGTACCTGCTCAAGTAATTCCTGCTGAAAATCAATGTAACCCTGTTTTAAATGACTATCGCGAGCGAGAATATCGCCAAGGTTGTCGTAAAAAAAATGATAGCGCCACATCAATTCAAATAGCGAATCTAAATAAGGACCTAGATGTTCAAAAGCATCGTCGCCTTGATCGACCGGCTTAAAATGAGTACTTAAATGGTCACGATAAAGTGCAAATATATGGCGAATAATGTCTTCTTTATTTTTAAAGTGGTAGTACAGATTACCCGGACTCATACCTAAACTCGATGCGATATGATTAGTAGATATTGCTCTTTCACCATGTTCATTAAACAATGAAATACTGGTTTGAATTATTTTATCCTTGGTATTCATATACTCATTACTCAATTTTCGAAAATACGATGCTGCATTAAAATAATCCGTCTAGTATAAACAAATCATTGCATTTGTAACACTGCGCAGCTGCAGTTATATACAATTTACTCACAAGGCTGCTTTGCACACTAAACACTGCTACACTACGGCTAAAAATAATAACACAGTAAATATTATGAAAGTGACCGCAATCTACCCAGGCACATTTGACCCTCTTACCAACGGCCACACTGATTTAATTCAGCGTGCGGCTAAAATGTTCGATACCGTTATTGTGGCTATTGCTCATAACCCAAGTAAAAAACCGTGTTTTACTTTAGAAGAACGCGTTGATTTAGCAAATGAGATTTTAAGCCATTTAGATAATGTAAAAGTCATTGGCTTTTCAGGGCTACTCGCCGATTTAGCCCGTGACCATAATGCTAATGTATTGATCAGAGGCATAAGAGCGGTTTCTGATTTTGATTACGAGTTTCAGCTCGCGAATATGAACCGCCGTTTAAACCCTGATTTAGAAAGCGTATTTTTAACGCCCGCCGAGCGCAATACCTTTATATCATCAACACTAGTAAAAGAAGTAGCACGCCATAACGGGGATGTGAGTGAGTTTGTTGACACCATAGTAATGAAAGCCCTGCAGTCAAGGCTGGGTAAAACCAAGCACTAAACACAACACCTAGCGTATCATTACATTGCGCTAGGTAGCTTCGCTCTTGCTGGAAACAGAACGTTCTTAAGCCTCACTAAACCCAAAAAATCTTTATTGATAAATAGTGCCAATGCCATTATAAAATCAAAGAGAATAACGCCAAACCCATATGCAGCCCAAAACCACCAATAGTCACTGTTTGCTTTAACTTGAACATCATAATGCATTCCTAAAAATAAACAGGTATTAACACCCAACCCCAGCATTAAGTAATAAAAAGCAATAGGCGTGTTTTGCAACGTGATTTTTCGCCATAAAAAAAGTATCAAAATAGTTGTGAGATCAAATATGAAATAATCTTTATAAGTAGAAGTTTCGAGGCTTAAAAATGCACTTAGAAAATAAGAAATCATCATTATTAATGAAATATGCAGTAAGCTTTTATCTTGTTTATTAATGCTCGAAGAAAGGTTAAATAGAAAAGCGATTAAAAATAACCACAATATAAAATTACCTAAATTCTCGCCAACTTTAACAAGTAGCCATAATAAATCTGTCATTATGGGCTTTTAAACTCAGCGCGTAATCTAAATAAACGACCTTTAAGTTTCATTAGCCCTAAAAAGTCTTTATTGATAAAAATAGCAATAATCATTAGTAAATCAACAACATTAACCCCCATAGAGTACAGGCTCCACAACCACCAGGGATCTGAGTTCCAGTTTATATAAAGATCTATGTAAATAGCATACGTTAAACAAGCATTAATCAATAAGCCACTAACAATATAGTTTTTAGCCACATCGCTTTCAAAGCTTGACGCTTTTGTTATTATAAAAATAATACAAACTGTAGCGAAATCAAAAAAAATCCAGTTAAGGTAAACGTTTTTGAAAACTAAAAGGAAGTCACCAATAAGGTAAGAAAAGAACATTATTGAAGCTAAATAGACCAGTAATTTATTAGCTGTATTTATACTCGATACAAATGTGTACAACAAAGCCATTAAAAAGCCCCATTGTATAAATGCATCAATATAATCTGCTAAAAATAAGTCTACATAATACATTTATTGGATTTGGTTAAGCTCAGACGTTTTGAATAATGAAATGAGTTTATTTTTAAGGGTGTGTAAGCCAAGAAAATCACGGTCTACTATTAAAGCTATGATCATTATAAGATCTATAGAATTGACAGTATAAATGTATAAGTCCCAAAGAATCCAATGATCCTGATTGTTATTAATATACATGTCTATATACATCAATAAAAAGAATATTGAATTAATCGTTAAACCTATAATTAAATATAAGAAAGATGGGGTTGTTTTCTTTATGATAAAAAAAACACTCAGCAAAGCTGTAATTGTCATGATGTCATATATAGCCCAGTCTAAATAAATTTTTACCTTTATTGATAACCAAGTAAAAAAATAATCAGATATCGTATAAGACACCATCATTATAAATGAGCTGAGTAATAAAGTTGTTTTTCTTTTGACATCTAAAGTATAAACAAAAATGTTGAAAAAGAACGCCATCAGAAATCCCCACATAATGAATGCTGATAACGAAAAAAAACCAAAAAACTCAGTTAATAACATCTACTACCTTATTTATTTAGGTCTTACTGGAGGGATCATGCCACCACCACGTTGAAGATCTGCGCCGCTTGCGGCAGCCATCGCCTCTTGAGAGATACTTACTGTATCAGATTGTAGGGTTTTAGGGCTAGCAGTTTGTTCCATTGCAGGCTTTAATTGTTGCGTTTTATTGTATGCTTGCATTTGTACTTGGCTATTAGCTGAAATTTGCATGTGATTAATCCTTTTGAGTATTAAATTTTTATTATTGGCGTAAATTTAAATCACACCACCTGGAGCAGTTACTAAATAACTTCTGTAACGTATTGCCTTCGTTGATTAATTGACTTAACAACACACTACAGAACTATAAATGCAACCGATATGCCAACTTTAAATTCATAGCATGTTAATTTAAAAATTATTTTATTTTACTCAAAAAAAAAACGCATCGGGGTCACCGTGCGTTTTTTATCCTAGGGATTGCTCAAGCCACGTTTTTACAGGGGATCTCCATGCTATTACTTGGCTTTAACATATATTCCATTGCGACTTCATCACAGTTTTCTTTACGTAAACATAACTCACAATCTTTCATGACTTTTTCAGGTAGGCTCTCTTTATTACAGAAACTAAACCGCTGATTTTCGAAAAAGTCAGGTACACGAGTCAGAACGATGACACGATTGAGTGCCAATTTTTTGGCTTTTACTAATAAATGTTCTACTAGCTCTCGCCCTTGGCCTGTTACTGCGCTTTTAGGGTCAATACCTAATGAGCGTATTTCAGCTAATCCAGTGTCGTAAATGTATAATGAAGCACAACCTGATACCTGACCGTTTATCTCGGTTACAGCAAACTCATTAATTGAGTGCACCATGTCACTTTTAGCGCGCGGTAAGTTTTCGCCGACTGTTGCCCAGTGTTGTACGAGTTTAGCGATTGCTTCCACGTCATCTAGGTTTGCATCACGAACTGTTATTTGCTGTTTTTTTTTCGCGTCTTTCACCGCTTTACTTACTTGTTCTAATGAGGTTCCGCCAAGTGCTTGACGTGCTTTAATACAGGCATCAATTTCAAGTACGGGGTACACATCATCTTCAAACACTGGGTTTACTGATTTATACTGCTCAAGTGAAAGCTTCTCTAACGTTTTACCTTCACTAATAGCTAATTGCACCAACACCCCAACAATATGATGCCCTTCTCTAAACGGTACACCTTTGGCTACCAAATAATCAGCAAGCTCGGTTGCATTTGCGTGGCCACCTTTTGCCGCTGCTAAGGTTTTGTCTGCTTTAACTGTTACACCCTTAATACACGCTTGCGCCATATGAATACAAGCAAGCCACGTTGGCATAGCGTCAAAAATGCCTTCTTTATCTTCTTGCATGTCTTTATTGTAGGCAAGCGGCAGTGCTTTTAGAGTCATCATCATTGCACTAAACGCACCAAATACCCGCCCTGTTTTACCACGAATTAGCTCTAATGCATCTGGATTCTTTTTCTGCGGCATCAAAGATGAGCCCGATGTAACATTATCAGCCAGTTCAATAAACCCAGCTTCTCCTGAGTTATAAAAAATCAAGTCTTCAGACATGCGCGATAAGTGGATCATAGAGATAGACGCACAGCTTAATAGCTCAACCACAAAATCACGATCAGATACACCATCAAGGCTATTTTTAGTCGCGCCTGTAAACCCTAACCCTTGTGCAAGTGCATGACGGTCAATCGGATAGGCAGTTCCCGCAAGAGCGCCACTGCCGAGTGGACAATAGTTCATTCGTGCTTGGGCATCTTGCAACCGGCTTTCATCACGCTCTAACATTTCTACATAAGCCATACACCAGTGACTAAATAACACCGGCTGTGCACGCTGTAAGTGCGTATAACCTGGCAGTATTGTGCCAAGCTCACGTTCAGCCAAGCTAATAAATTCAGCTTTTAGTTGTGCAATTGCTTTTAAGATATGATCGGCAGTATCGCGACACCATAATCTAAAGTCGGTAGCAACTTGGTCGTTACGGCTTCGGCCTGTGTGTAATTTTTTAGCTAAATCACCCACTTTTTCAATTAGCGCGGCTTCAACATGCGAGTGAATATCCTCAGCACCTGAGGTGGCAACAGCGTGTGGATCTGCTTTTACCTCTTCAAGTAATTCATATAATGCCGATACCAGCTTTTGGTGTTCGTCATTAGATAACACGTTCACTTGTTCAAGTGCGCCAGCCCATGCAACAGAGCCAATAATATCTTGCTCTGCTAATTGATAATCGAAGGGAAGTGAATCGTTAAATTGTTTAAACGCTTCATCTGGACCCGTAGAAAAACGCCCGCCCCATAATGCCATGAAATCTCTCCAAACCCGATAATAGCCCCTTAATTTCAAGGGGCATAAAAAATTACTTTTTAGCTAATGCTGAAATTCTGCTTGATAGTGAGAATAAACGAATAAAGCCTTCTGCGTGCGATTGGTCATAAACATCGTCTTCACCGAAAGTAGCAAAATCTTCGCTGTATAAACTGTTAGGTGATTTTTTCTGAACCGCTGTTACTTGCCCTTTATAAAGTTTAAGTACCACTTCACCTGTTGCTAACGTAGAAAGCGCTTCTGCACCGGCTAAAATAGAATCTTTAAGCGGCGTAAACCAACGACCGTCGTAAACTAAATGCGAAAATTCACCACCGAGTACCTCTTTCCATTTACGGCTTGACTTATCAAGAACGAGCTCATCAATTGCTTGAAGCGCAGCTATGATCACTGTACCGCCTGGTGTTTCGTAACAACCGCGTGATTTCATGCCCACTAAACGGTTTTCTACAATATCAACACGACCAACACCATGCGGGGCAGCTATGTCGTTTAGTTTAACTAAACAGTCGTAAGGCTTTAATTGTTCGCCGTTTACAGCAACCACTTCACCTTCTACAACTGATAAAGTGACATGCTCAGCTTTATCGGGCGCTTGCTCTGGTGAATTAGTCCATGTCCATACTTGCTCACTTGGCTCACACCAAGGGTCTTCAAGCTCGCCGCCTTCGTGGGAGATATGCCATGCGTTAGCATCACGACTGTAAATTTTAGTTGCTGATGCAGAACACGGAATATCACGCTCGGCTAGGTAATCAAGCAATGATTCACGACTTGATAAATCCCACTCACGCCATGGCGCAATCACTTTTAAATCAGGAGCCAGTGCTGCAAAACATGACTCAAAACGTACTTGGTCGTTACCTTTACCCGTACAGCCATGAGAAAGTGCATCTGCACCCACTTTACGGGCAATTTCAACTTGGGCTTTGGCGATGATTGGACGTGCCATAGAAGTACCTAGCAAGTAGGTTCCTTCGTATATAGAGCCTGTTTTAAGTGTTGGGTAAATGTAATCACTTACCATTTCATCTTTCAAATCAACCACGTAACATTCAGATGCACCCGATGCAATGGCTTTCGCTTCTACGCCTTCAAGTTCTTCTGCACCTTGGCCAACATCGGCCACAAAGGCAATAACTTCACAGCCGTAGTTTTCTTTTAACCATGGCACGATAGCCGATGTATCAAGACCACCTGAATAGGCTAAAACGACTTTTTTAATTGAACTCATAGGTGTTCCTTAACAAAATTTGGATTTAATAATGTAACAAGCAGAGCATTTTGCGCATGCATACGATTTTCTGCTTGTTGAATAATTTTTGATGCGGGGCCATCCATTACCTCAGAGGTAATTTCAAACTCACGGTGTGCCGGTTGGCAATGTAATACCGTGGTAGCCCCGGTTTTTTTAAGTAATGCCTGATTTAATTGATAAGGCATGTATTTTTCTTTCACTTGCTCAAGCGGTGTGGTGTCTCCCATAGAAACCCAGGTATCAGCGTAAACAGCGTTAGCACCTACCGCAGCCTCAACTCTGTCACTTACCATCACAGAAGCCCCATTCATAGCGGCAATTTGCTCCGCTTTTTTAAGAATTTGCGAATCGGGCGAACTGCCTTTTGGCGTTACAGCAACAAAATCAGTACCTAAAGTTGCTGCAAGTAGCATCAGTGAATGCGTTACGTTATTGCCTTCACCTAAATAAGCCAACTTTAGCTGACTAACATCACCGTGCACTTCTTGAAGCGTTAAAAAATCAGCTAAGGCTTGGCATGGGTGATATAAATCACACAAACTATTAACCACCGGAACAGACGAATACTCACCTAAGGTAGTTAACGTACTGTGCTGATTAACCCGGGCAACAATACCATCAGCCCAAGTTGAAATATTCAAGGCGAAATCTTTTATTGATTCACGTGCCCCCATCGCGCCGTTTTGTTGATCTAGATAAACCGCATGACCGCCTAAACGGTTTATACCAATATCAAATGATAAACGCGTACGTAAACTTTGCTTTTCGAACAGAGTAACCACTGACTTACCAGCTAACACTTGGCTATACTTTGCAGGGCTTTCTTTAATATCTTGCGCTAATTTTAATAAATTAAGGGCGCCTTGTTGGTCTAATTCTAGACCCGTTATAAAATCTTTAAACATATTCAACCTATGGTGTCACTTTAGTTCCGACGTGCTCGCCTTGCAGCAAAGCCGTTAAATTTTCTGGCTTTTGCCAGCTGGAAATGTACACACCGCGTCGTAAATGTTGGGCAGCGTGAAGACTGGTCTTAACTTTGACCTCCATCCCGCCCACAATTACTCCCTCTGCAATTAAAGTATCAATGTGTTTTGTGTCAAGTTGATGTAGTGGATGCTTATTCGCATCAAGCACCGCTTCCACATCCGTCATAAAAATAAGTTCGGCGTTTAAATTACTCGCAATCGCTGCTGCTGCTTCGTCAGCATTAACGTTGTACCAAAGCCCTTGCTCATCAAAACCGATGGAGCTGACTATAGGTAAACGCCCGCCACTGAGTAATTCATTAATAATAGAATCATCATTACTATGGCATTGACCTACTTGCCCTAGCGCTTTTAATTTTTGTGATGCTGTTATTCCAGCTTCATATAAACTCAAGCCAACGGGTTTGTGCCCAGCAGTCATTGCTTGCGCCATTAATTGTTTGTTTGCTGTTCCCGCTAATGCTCCTACAATATAAGGCATCTGTTCTTTAGGGCTGATACGCAAACCTTGATGTTTAGCACTGGCAAAACCGGCTTCTGCTAACCAATGATCAACTAATGAGCCACCGCCATGAACAATGACAAATTGTGCATCATGTTGCTCATTAAGAACCTCAAAAAGCGCTTTAGCGGCATTTTCAGTATTGAGTACTGCGCCACCGAGTTTAATCACCCACGTTTTACTGCTCATTTAAACGCTCCTACTAAACCTGTAGTGTGAGGCAAACCCATTGACAAATTAATACATTGCAGAGCCTGACCAGCCGCCCCTTTTAGTAAATTGTCAATCGCTGCCATCACTATTAATTGTGAGTCTTGCTGCTGCCATGCAATATCAACATAGGGTTGTTTTGCTACCCCTTTAATTGAGGGAATTTTGCCACCAAGCAATCGAATTAACGGCTCATCCGCTAATACTTGATACGCTTTAGTTACTTGCTCACTAGTCACACCCGGTTTTAGCTGTACATAAATGGTTTCTAAAATACCGCGAGGAAAATTACCTAAATGAGGGGTAAATAGTACGTTATGGCCAAGATGCTGCTGTATTTCAGGCCCATGACGATGGTTAAACAAACCATAAGCAGCAAGTGATACCTCACAAAAATGCGTACCGATGCTGGCTTTTCGCCCTGCGCCAGTTACGCCAGAAACCGCATTAATAATAATTTTTTCATCACTCAACAAGCACGCTTGTTGCAGAGGCTTTAATGCATTTAATGCAGCCGTTGGATAGCAGCCAGCAACAGCAATTAACTGAGCATCAGTAATGGCTTTACTATTCCATTCAGCAAGACCATAAGCCGCTTGATTAAGTAGTTCTGGATGTTGGTGTTCAAAGCCATAATAAGTAACGTAATCATCATTACTTGCAAGACGATAGCCACCAGAAAGGTCAAATACCTTTTTGCCCATCGCTAAAAACTGAGGCGCTAAATCCACACTTACTTTATGATCGGTGCACAGACAAACGTAATCTGCTGAATGAGTGATATCAGCAAGTGCATGTTCATTTAGTGGCTGCAAAGGTAAATCAAGTAACCCTAAATGCTCAGGATACAATTCACTAAGCAATTTATGTTTATCTAAACTTTGCGCTGATACATAACAGCCAGTTAGTGAAAGCGTTGGATGTTTTGCTACTAAGCTAGCCAGTTCTGCGCCGCTGTAACCGCTGGCACCTATAATTACTACGTTCATTATTTACTCTTTATCTAAAATTAGTGACCACATTCCATGTTGTTTGTTTACACTAGGGTCTAACCCAGCCAAACAGATTAAATTTATGAGTGATAACTATCGTCGTATTATTTTCATGGCGTAACTTTAATATATTTATGCTTAAAAAGTGAATTGATATTCATCATAAATACTTTTATATTGTTATGCAATTAAAATGAATACTTATTTTGGAATTTTTTATGTCTCTGCCGTCATTTATTTCGATGTACCAGCAATTGATTGCTGCCCCCTCTATCAGTGCCATTGAAGATCATTTATGCATGAGTAATAAAAGCGTTATTGAACTACTCGCTCAGTGGTGTGAAAGCTTAGGTTTTACCTGTGAAATAATAGAGTTAGAAGGTGGTAAAGGCCGCTACAACTTATTAGCAAAACGCGGACAAGGCGATGGCGGGTTAATGCTTGCGGGGCACACCGATACAGTGCCATTTGATGATAGCCGCTGGAATCAAAACCCATTTAAATTAACTGAACTTGATAACAAATTATATGGTTTAGGCAGTATTGATATGAAAGGCTTTTTTGCTTTTGTACTGCAAGCTATTAGTGAGCTTGATGAAAAGCAACAAACTCAACCTATTTTAATATTAGCGACCGCCGATGAAGAAACCACTATGGCTGGCGCACAGCAAATTTGTAAGCACCCAAATTTAAAGCCAAGTCGCTGTATTATTGGTGAGCCAACAGATATGACCCCCGTATTTACCCATAAAGGTCATATGAGTACAGCAATCAGAGTCGTTGGTCGCTCAGGACATAGCTCTGATCCCGAACGGGGTCTTAATGCCATCGAAGTAATGCATAAAGTGATTACAAAATTACTGATCTTAAAAGAACAACTCAAGAATAAATATTCAATAAACCACTTTGAAATTCCTTATCCAACACTCAACTTAGGCAATATTCATGGGGGTGACAATGCCAACCGAATTTGTGGCTGCTGTGAAATGCACATTGATATGCGCCCTCTTCCAGGTTTAAGCGTGCAAGAGCTTCAAGCACTCGTGCTTGATGCAACCTACGATATAAACCAGCAATACCCTAATGCTGTAAGCGTTATTGATTTACATGAACCCATTCCTGCCTTTACGGGAAGCACAGATAGCGCTTTAGTTAAATTAGCCGAAAATATAGCAGGGCAAAAAGCAGTCGCTGTTAACTACTGTACCGAAGCGCCATTTTTACAACAACTCGGTTGTGAAACCATCGTAATGGGACCAGGCTCTATTAACCAAGCGCATCAGCCCGATGAATTTTTAGCAATGGAAAAAATAAAACCTTCGCAACAAATTATCAGCAACCTTATAAAAGCAAGTTGCTTTTAATTAGTAACAAAAAAGACGCTTAGTCGCGTCTTTTTTGTCATTGCATTTGTCATTGCATTTGTAATTGTAATTGTAATTGTAATTGTAATTGTAATTGTAATTGTAATTGTAATTGTAATTACATATATTTTCGTAAATACTTTTTAAATACCGGATCAGTTTGTGCTAGTTCTTTCTGCTCTTCTAATATCTCTTTTAATATTGCACCTGATGTAAGCGGATTCGCAAGCACCACTCTAAATACCACGGTTGGTTGGTTATCATATTGAACTGGCGTTAAACGTGTACGCGATACAAACGAGCGACCTGATTCACGTTGACGTTTTTGCATGCTTGCAGTAAAACGATTAAGCGCGGCAAAGATATCTAAACGGGTTTGTGCGTCGGCCTGTGCTATCGCATTTTTAATTTGCTTAGGGACATAACGATAAGTTAGCAAACATAGCTCAGGTTCTGATATTAATTCAAAGTCTTCATCTGCTTTTATCAAACCAGCAAAGTAACGTGCTTTTTTAATACTGCGATCGATAAGCATTTCATAGCCTTTACGACCAATAACACGTAAGCAAGCATGCACTAACATCGCCATACCAGGGCGGCTCCCCTCAAGGGTATGGCTGCCTAAATCTTTAGAGCCTTTACGTAAAATATATTCAGCATGATGCTCTATGGCATCAGTTGCAGCAGGGTCTTTAAACAGCACCAAACCTGCTCCCATCGGTACATACATTTGTTTATGCGCATCAATGGTGATTGAATCTGCATGCTCAATACCTTTTAAAAGGTGCCTATGGGTATTAGAAAGTAAAGTAGCTCCGCCCCACGCCGCATCAACATGAAAATGACAATTAATCTCTTGTGCTAAATTAGCCATGTCTTCAAGTGGATCGATATTACCAGTTTCAGTCGTTCCGGCTACACCAATAATTGCCATCACTTTAATGCCTTGCGCTTCAAGCTCTAGCGCTTTTTCTCGCATAGCAGCTACATCAACTTTATTATCAGCCGATGTTTTAATACCAATTAAATTCTCACGGCCAATACCTAATAAATCAACCGATTTGCCTAATGAGTAATGACCTCGCTCAGAGATTAAAACCGCCAGTCCTTTGTAACCATAGTGGAGCATTCCCGCCACTAAACCTTGTGCAGCAATGCCTTTAAAGTTGCCATCTGCTTTCAATAAGCGGTTGCGGGCAATCCAAAGTGCTGTAATGTTAGCTACTGTGCCACCAGAGCAAAATGCTCCTAAAGAGGTTTTTGCACTGTGCATCCATTTAGAATAAAAACCATCACTTTGGCTATAAGCTAAATGATGCATCATTCCTAAAACTTGACGCTCTAATGGGGTAAACGCTTTTGAGGTTTCTATTTTTACAAGGTTTTGATTTAGCCCAACCATTAATTTCGATAACGGCAGTAAAAAATGTGGCAGAGCAGATGTCATGTGACCAATAAAGCTTGGCGCTGCGGTATGTACAGAATGAGCAACCAGCTGTTCCATAATATCTTGGGCATAGCAAGACACAAACGTTGGCTCTTCAGGGATAGCCGCCGATTGAAAATCTTTTTCTATTTCATGTAATGGTTTTTCAATTGCCGCGATATTTTCGTTTAAGAAACCTGCTAAATTACTCGAAATTTCAAGCTCTATTTTGCTCAAAGTTGAGTCAGGGGCCTCTGGAACGGTAAATATCCGTTTGAGGCTTTCTTTAGAGGCGACGGCACAACGCTTTTGATCCATCTTCATACCTAGTGTGTGACTAAAACACCTGTTAGTTTGTAAAACACGCTAATTTAAGGTGTTTTTAAGCAACGGCATTTCTAAAAAATTGCGCTAACTTTACTGCAATATGACAAAAATGTCTCGTTTTAAGCCATAAAAGACAATACTAAATAGATAACATTTCACTATTTTTTATATTTAGTACAAAGGGTAATTAAAATATTGGGCATTTATAATTTTTAAGTATAATAAATCTAACAAAAAATAAGGATGTTGCATGCTAAAAGGAAATCTAAAATTAACTCGGTTGGCGCTCGGTACCGTCTTTTTTTTAGTCAGCTTAATAATTTACAGTTACTACACCTACACTGCCATCAATAATGATGTTATACGCAGCATTGATAATCGTTTATTAAATGCAGCCACCAGCGTAAAGTACATTTTAGGTAATGATTATCACGATAAAGTAGCGCAAGAAATTAGCTTTTCAAGCTATCAAAATAAAGCCGACCAGCTTTCGGCATTGGCCAATGATTTAAATATAGATTATTTATATTCAATGGTACTGATTGATGAAAATGTTTATTTTACTGCCTCTAGCTACACTCAAGATGATCAAAATAACGGTAAAGTTACTCAGTTTTTAGATCTTTATCCCGAAGCCACGCCAATAACTATGGCTGCATTTTTATCAACGGCCCCTATTTTTGAAACCTCAACAGCGCATCGCGGCCATTCTAAAACAGTATATATTCCTCATCTGGCAAAAAATGGCAGAACCTATATTACAGCTGCAGATATTAGCGTTGATAAAATTAGCAATGCGTTAAAAACAGACTTATATCAATCTATGTTTCATTTTTGCTGCGTAATTATTATTTTATTAATAGTTTATACTCTTTATTACTATGGAGTACGTCGTTCATTAATGAGCGACCATGCAAGCGGATTCGAAAATCATATTGCCTTAGAAAAACGGCTAAAAAAAAGCAATGAACATCATTTACAAATTGCGATTATTTTAGTGAACGAAATTGATAATATCAGCCGTTTTTTTGGCACAAAAACAGCCGATGAAGTGATGAAAAAGCTGCTCACTCACTTTAAGCAGCAAGCCCGTTTGCACGCACGTATTTATCGTATTGCAACTAATAAACTCGCTATTTTGACTGATAAAGAAACTCCCTTTGATGAGCTATATAGCATTATTCAATCCCATAATAAAAATACACCTTTTATTACAGACCCATTTATTTATATTACGCTCAACGCTGGAGTGGCAAGAGGGAATAAGTCATTACTGCTTAAGAATGCTCATATTGCGTTACTGCAATCTAAGCAGGGCGATCAGAGCATAGTTAACTACTGTGAGGCAATTAATGACGCTAAATCTCTATATTTATATAATGTTGAAATAGCAAAAGAAATTCGTGAAGCATTTGATGCTCATCGTGTTGTTCCTTACTTTCAGCCGGTTATAAATACTCATACCGATGAAGTTATTAGGTATGATTGCTCACCGAGAATAGTCACTTCACAAGGGGAGATTTTAACCCCTGATACCTTTGCAAATGCACTAAATAGACTGCGTATGAATGGCATGTTAACCCATGCACTGTTTACTCAATGTGTTTCACGTTTTCGTAAATCAGCAATTTGTTGGGAGTTAACGCTGTGCGCTGAAAACATTGCAGATCCCACTATTTATGATCATATTGCGTATGAGCTTCATCGCTACCCTAATCCTGAAAACATTACTATTTCGATTTTAGAGTCGCAGGTTATTTCACATTACTATGAAATAAAGTCATTTATCGCAATGGTAAAAAGTAAGGGGGCAAAGGTGGTGATGCACTGCTGGGGTAATGAGTTTATTAATACTCTTAATACTTTAAAAGTGGAGGTTGATGGTATAAAACTTGATGGTGCAATCACAAAGCAGCTATTAAATGATGCAAATACGTCGCTATTTATATCCTACATCACTGATATAGCCCAGCAGCTTGAACTTGAATTGGTTGTTGAGGCGGTAGAAAATAACACGGTTGCCGAGCTACTCAATAAACTAAATGTGACGCTGATGCAAGGTAGTTACCTTGGTAAACCAACGCCACACGTGACTCACTTTAAGCAACAATTAGCTATTTAAGATTTATAACAAGCCGGTGGCTTTGCTGACCACTGGCCCAGTACTTACGCTCAAAAGGAGTAATTGCTTCATCTGATTCAAACAACGCGGTTTGACAAGGATACCCAGCTAACTCGAGCGCTCTGGCGAACTCTTTAACATAGATATCCCAGTTACTGCGCACTTCAAGCAAACCACCTAATTTAACAATAAAGGGGAAGATAGCCGCCCCATGCCAGCGCCTTTGTATGTGTTTAGACTTAGGCCAAGGGTTAGGGTAAAGCAAATAGTGATGCGTAGGCTGCCAATTAGCAGCCACCGCTAAACGCCAAAAGTCATTTAAGTCAGCTTGCACTAAAATGTATTGACCACTCTCACTTTGTTTATACTCAACATCATGCTTATCAAGTCGGTGAGATGACTTATCAATGCCCACAACTAACGCTTCAGGATGACGTTTTGCTAAATTAGCGGTGCTCTCCCCGACCCCACAACAGGAATCTAAAATAAGCGGCCCATTAAAGGCTTGCACTTTAGCATTAACTTCATCAAATGCGGTTTGCGTATGTGTTGCAATTGGCTTTTTAAACTCGGCTTGTAAGTGTTTATTAACTATTTCATCAAGCTTTTCATGAAGCCCCGCTTGATTAGATACAATACTACGTGAATTTGCATCGCTCATTAGTGTCTTAGCCCCACACCTTTTTTAATTAGCGTCAGTGCTAAAGTAAATAGGACGCTGATAAACACCAACAACACACCCATTGCGACCGATAAATCTACATCCGACACACCTAAAAACCCATATCTAAATGCGTTAACCATATAAATAATAGGATTAATTTGCGACACCATTTGCCAAAAATCAGGCAGTAAAGTGATTGAATAAAACACCCCGCCTAAATAGGTTAGGGGTGTTAAAATAAAGGTCGGAATAATACTTATGTCATCAAAGCTGTTTGCATAAATAGCGTTGATTAACCCGCCCAAGGCAAACACCGCCGAGGTAAGAATAACAGTGGCCATAATCACAAAAATATTATGTATTTGTATATCTACAAAAAATAAAGAAACACACGTTACAATAAAGCCAACCATAATGCCACGGGTCATGCCTCCGCCCATATAACCCAACACAATGATGTAATTAGGCACAGGTGCAACCAATAACTCTTCAATACTTTTTTGAAACTTAGTTGAGTAAAAGCTTGAAGCTACATTCGAGTAAGAGTTTGTTATAACTGACATCATAATAAGGCCAGGAACAATAAACTCCATGTAACTAAAGCCGCCCATATCGCCAATACGCGAGCCTATTAAGTTCCCAAAAATAACAAAATATAAGCTCATAGTAATCGCTGGCGGCACTAAGGTTTGCACCCAAATACGCAAAAAGCGAATACACTCTTTAATCCAAATACTTTTTAAGGCTACGCCATATTTAAACATTTATTCGCCCCGCCCTTGCTCTAATAAACCTACAAATAATTCTTCTAATCGATTCGCTTTGTTTCGCATGCTCAGCACGGTATTACCTTGTTCAGTCAATGCTGTAAACACCGCGTTTAATCCTTGAGATTTAGCCACTTCAACTTCAATGGTGTGATCATCCCCCATAGTAAATTTGTATCCATCTAGCGTTACGGGTTTAGACGGTTGTTTTAAATCCAATACAAAGGTTTCTTTGTCTAATTTAGCAAGCAGGGCTTTAATCGTGGTGTTTTCAACAATTCGCCCAGTATCAATAATAGCGATGTTTTTACACAGTAATTCGGCTTCTTCAAGGTAGTGGGTTGTTAAAATAATGGTCACACCTTGTTCGTTAATTTGCCTTAAAAAGTCCCACATTGAGCGGCGAAGCTCTATATCAACCCCCGCTGTCGGCTCATCTAAAATAAGTAATTTGGGCTCATGCATTAAGGCACGTGCAATCATCAAACGACGCTTCATACCACCAGAAAGAGTACGTGCTTGCTTATCTTTTTTCTCGATTAATCCAAGTTGCGCTAAGTATTTATCTGCACGTTTATGTGCTTCGCCGCGCGGTACACCGTAGTAACCTGCTTGATTAACGAGTATTTGGCTTAGGGTTTCAAACTGGCTAAAGTTAAACTCTTGTGGTACTAGGCCTAAATTCGCTTTAGCCGCTTCAAGGTCGGTATCAATATCGTGACCAAATACTTCAACTTTGCCTTTGGTCTTATTAACCAGTGAAGAAATTACCCCAATAGTGGTTGATTTACCCGCCCCATTTGGACCTAACAGTGCAAAAAAGTCACCTTCATGCACTTGTAAATCAACCCCTTTTACTGCCTCTACCCCATTTTTGTAAACCTTGGTAAGGCCTTCAATATTTAAAGCAATGTTTTGCTTATTCATTTCTTACCCTCACCATAACCCCAGCGCTTTGTGAGGTTATGTTCAATATTTAAATGATCTAAAATTCGCGCCACCATAAAATCAACCAAGTCTTCTATACTTTGTGGTTGATGATAAAACCCAGGAGCAGCGGGCATGATAGTGACCCCTAAACGCGACAATTTGAGCATATTTTCCAAGTGAATTTCGCTAAATGGCGTCTCGCGTGGCACTAGAATAAGCTGGCCTCGCTCTTTTATCACCACATCGGCAGCGCGCTCTAATAAATTATCTGATGCGCCGACTGCAATCGCAGACACTGACCCGGCACTACATGGACATACTATCATTTTTTTCGGTGCTGCTGAGCCCGAAGCCACCGGACTGAACCAGTTATCTTTGCCAAATACCTTTAATTGTTCAGGCTTGGCGTTAAATAATACACTTAACTGCTCGGTAGCTTTATCTTCATTCCCTGATAACTTTATATTAGACTCGGTATCAAAAACTACACGCGCGGCACTTGAGATAAGCACATACACTTGAAATTGTTGTTCAAGTAACACTTCCAACAGCCTTAACCCATATGGTGCGCCTGATGCGCCACTAAATGCTAAGGTAATTGTATCTTTAAATTGCACATTATTCTCCGCTGTATTTATCGGTCAAACCATCAACAAGTTGCTGATGAAGACCATTAAAACCACCATTACTCATAATTAAAACATGTTGATTTGGCTCAACATTCTCAAGCACTGTATCAATAATAGCGGTTGTAGAATCAAAGCACTGCATACCCGCTTTGTCAGCTTGCTCTTTAAGTGACCAGTTTAAATTTTCTGGTTCAAATAACAGCACATCATCTGCATCGCGAAGTGAATCGAGAAGTGTAAATTGATGCACTCCCATTTTCATGGTGTTAGAGCGCGGCTCTAAAATTGCAATAATTTTTTCATCCCCCACTTTAGCACGCAGCCCCGCAAGTGTTGTTTGAATCGCGGTAGGGTGATGGGCGAAATCGTCATACACTTTAATATGATTAATATCTGCTTTAAGCTCCATCCGCCTTTTTGGGCTGATAAACTCGCCCAAAGCTTCAATACTGTGCTCTATTGCAATTCCCACATGGCGTGCTGCTGCAATAGCCATAATGGCATTTTTAACGTTATGCTCACCAATCGCTTGCCAACTAACAACGCCTTGTAACTGCCTATTTAGTAAAACATTAAATTGAGAACCATCGGCTTTGAGTAATTCATAACTCCAATCATCACCTAATGTTTCGCTCTCGCTCCACAACCCTTTTGCAATCACATCGCTCAGTGCTTCATCATTTTTTGGCCAAAGCACTTTGCCGCTTTGCGGTAGTGTACGTATCAAGTGGTGAAATTGTTTTTTAATTGCGTTTAAATCTTCAAAAATATCAGCATGATCAAATTCAAGATTATTTAAAATAAGTGTTCGAGGTAAATAATGAACAAACTTACTGCGTTTATCAAAAAAGGCCGTGTCGTACTCATCGGCTTCTATAACAAAAAATGGCGTTTGCCCAACTCGCGCAGAAAGACCAAAGTTTTGTACAATTCCGCCAATTAAAAAGCCCGGTTTTAAACCCGCATATTCAAGTATCCACGCCAGCATACTGGCGGTGGTTGTTTTACCATGAGTTCCTGCCACAGCCAGCACCCACGAATCTTGTAGTAAGTTATGTTTTAGCCACTCAGGTCCTGAGGTATAAGGCAGGCTCTTATCGAGTACATATTCAACACACGGGTTACCACGGCTCATAGCATTACCAATAACAACGATATCTGGAGCTGGCTCTAGTTGAGATACGTCATAGCCCTGTGTTAGTTCAATACCCAGTTCTTGTAACTGAGTACTCATTGGTGGGTAAACGTTTTGATCTGACCCAGTAACGTGGTGACCCAATGATTTAGCTATAGCGGCAATACCACCCATAAATGTGCCACAAATACCCAAAATATGTATATGCATTTACTATCCTTTCATCCTGCGCGGAGTTTGCTCTAGGGCAAAATTTAATGGCGTTATAATGCCAAAATTTAGCTTAAGTTACCATTAACCCTTGGCGCAAATAAAAAAGCCTCCCAAAGTGGGAGGCTTTCCTGAAGATTAATAGCTTATAGCATTAAAAAGAATATTAAACCGACACCTAATAATAAACGATAAATAACAAATGGTAGCATTCCCATTCGCTCAATCACTTTTAAAAACATAAAAATACAAGCATAAGCTGATAAAAACGACAGCACTACACCTAACAATAAAGCAGTCCAATCAACAATATGATCGCCAAGCGCTAGCTCTGCTGTGTAATAAAGGCCCATCATTGAAATGATTGGAATAGCTAATAAAAACGAAAAGCGCGCTGCACTTTGCTTATTCATACCTAACATTAAACCCGCTGTCATGGTAATACCTGAACGTGAAGTGCCAGGGATCATTGCAACGGCCTGTGCAAAGCCAATAATGAGGGCCGTTTTCCAGTTTAGCTGATAGATTGTTTTTATTTGCTTACCTTTGGCATCGGCGTACCAAAGCAATAGACCAAATACGATTGTTGTGGTCGCAATCACCCATGCACTGCGCAAATACAGTTCAACAAAATCTTTTAGCAATAGCCCTAAAATAGCGGCAGGCACAGTACCTAAAATTATCCACCAGCCTAGTTTGCTGTCATCTGTTGTACCTTGTGCACCAAACGATTTAAACCAAGCACCGAGTATATCGGCCACTTCTATACGAAAATAAATAACAACAGCAATTAACGTTCCTACATGAACGGCAACATCAAATGCCAAGCCTTGATCTTCCCAGCCTAAAATTTGCGACGGTAAAATTAAGTGTGCAGAACTCGATATAGGTAAAAATTCAGTAAATCCCTGAATTAGGGCTAAAACAATTATTTCTATAATACTCATGGGTTAGAAAACTCCACCTTCCATAGTTTTTGTTGAGGGTTGTTATATGCATTCCATATTTGGGCAATCGTTTTTTTTGCTACAGGGTGATAAAAATCAGGAGCCACCTCTGCTAAAGGCTGTAATACAAAGGCATTTTTGGTAATTTCGTCACGTGGTAGTTGAGCTGGGCTCTCGCAAATGACATCATCGTAAAAGAGTAAATCGAGATCCAAGGTGCGCGGGCTAAATTTTTTATCATTTGCTTTGCGACCATTATCGCGCTCTATTTGTTTTAATAACGCACACACATCTTCAAGCGCCATATCGGTAGTGGCAGCAAGTACGGAGTTGTAAAAGTTATTACCGGCAAAACCCACCGCTTCACTTTCAAACACCGAAGAATGTTGTGTATTTTTAAAATGTTTATTTAACGCCACTAAAGCACGCCTGATATGCTCTGCTTTATTAATATTCGACCCTAAGCTAATAAATATTTGCGCCATTTAAGCAAGAGCCTTGTTACGCGTTATTTCTACACCGACGGTTTGCGCTTGTGCAACTGCAGCGGGCTTACTTACTTTTATTGTCACTTGTGGGGTATTAAATTCGGTTAAAATGATTTGCGCTAATTGCTCCACCAGTGTTTCTAAAAGCTCTACCGGTTTAGCCGTACTGTGTTCGATAACACGCTCACTTACCTTAGCGTAATCCAGTGCCAAGTTAATATCGTCGTTTTGCGCTGCGGGCTTGATGTCGCTTAACATTTCAATATCAAAGTACAGGCTTTGTTTACTTTTCTTTTCAAAATCATACACCCCGATAATCGTTTCGACATGCAATTGTGATATAAATACCTTGTCCATTGATACTCCAAATGACTGTAACAAGTCACTGAGTTAATTACATATTGTATCAATCAAATTAATACTGTATATACTTTAATCAGTGTTTAAATATACTAAAATTACTTCTACAATAGAATCGTTACAAAATTGCGAGTAATTTAAGAAGCCCGTAAATTTTGACGCCAATAATAGCTTAAAAGTAATGATTAAAAAATAAGGAAGCGCGTGTTAGTCATTTTAATGTTTGTTTTAGCCTATTTGCTCGGCTCGATTTCATCGGCCATTTTAGTGTCGCGGCTATTCAAACTCCCCGATCCACGCACGCATGGCTCCAATAATCCAGGTGCAACCAATGTTTACCGCTTAGGCGGGTCACTTCCTGCATGCTTAGTTTTAGTCTTCGATATTTTAAAGGGCACAATCCCTGTTTGGGGCGCTTATTTTTTAAAACTCGAGCCATTAGAGCTTGGTTTAATCGCCGTTGCTGCATGCCTAGGGCATATGTACCCGTTATTTTTTAGTTTTAAGGGCGGTAAGGCGGTTGCAACTGCATTTGGCTCGTTACTACCGATAGGGCTTTCTTTAGGAGGGTTATTGATTGGTACTTGGTTGCTGATTGTCGCGATTACTCGTTACTCATCCCTTGCCGCGTTAGTGGCCGTTACGCTAGCCCCTTTATACACATGGTGGATAAAACCGTTATACACCTTACCGGTGACCTTTATTACGCTACTGATCATTATTAGGCATCGCACTAATATTGTGCGTTTATTTAAAGGGGAAGAACCAAAAGTAGGGACTAAACAAGCCCCTACAGATGATAAGAAGTAATAACTAACCTGAATTCTGGTTAACTATATTGCTTCTAAGCTATCGATTGGCCAGCGCGGTTTAGTTTTCATATCAAGCGTAGCAAACTGCCCCGCTTTTAAACGCTGCATACCGGCATACGCTATCATTGCACCATTGTCAGTACAAAACTCAGTACGAGGGTAAAACACTTCGCCCTTCATACCTTGCATCACACGCTCTAATTGCAAACGTAATTGCGTATTAGCACTTACGCCACCGGCTATTACTAAGCGCTTAATACCGGTTTGTTTTAATGCGCGCTTACACTTAATTACTAAAGTATCAATAACGGCCGTTTGAAATGCATGAGCAATATCTGCTTTTGTTTGCTCATCACTGTCGTTTTCACGAATAGCAATTGAAGCGGCGGTTTTTAGGCCACTAAAGCTAAAATCTAAGCCAGGTTTGTCTGTCATTGGACGCGGAAAAACAAATCGCTTAGCAACACCTTGTTCAGCCATTTTAGCCAAACGAGGGCCGCCTGGATAATCAAGCCCAAGTAACTTGGCTGTTTTATCAAATGCTTCACCAGCAGCATCATCTACCGACTCACCCAATACTTCGTATTGACCAATACCAGCAACTTTTACCATCATGGTATGACCGCCAGAAACCAATAAGGCAATAAATGGGAACTCGGGGACGTTTTCCTCAAGCATTGGCGCTAATAAATGCCCTTCCATATGGTGCACTGCAACCGCTGGGATATCCCAGCCATATGCTAAAGAGCGACCAATTGAGGTACCTACTAACAAAGCCCCTACTAAACCTGGCCCTGCCGTATAAGCAATACCATCTAAATCTTCAGGCCCACAACCCGCTTGCGCAAATGCCGCATCAATAAGCGGCAATGTTTTACGTACGTGATCGCGCGAGGCAAGTTCAGGTACTACACCACCATAGTCTGCATGTACTTTTACTTGGCTATATAATTGATGGGCTAGCAGCCCTTTTTCGTCATCATAAATAGCAATACCAGTTTCATCGCATGATGATTCAATGCCTAAAATTCGCATTGTTAATTCTCCTGCCACCTAACAAGGTGTTTAAAACAAATAACTTACAGTGCTAAACCAATGTTAGTTTGGCCATCAGCAAGGACATGCTTTTTCAATGCTTTCACATTTTCAGCAGTGATACGCCCCATTGCTTCTACAAAATCAATTAGTTCACCTAATACCTCTATTTCGTATTGCATCAGTGGGTGTTCACGCACCGCTTTGTTATCGGCAACATCACCTTCAACCGTCATTTGGTACTCAATAAAGCGAGCTACGGTGGCCTGTGATATTTTACTCACATTAACAAACTCTTGCTCATCTTGTGCTAAAAGGCCATGCATTAAACTCAGTAATGAGGTGGCAGCATCGATTGCAGGATAGGTACCAAACATATCAAAATCGGCAAGTTCAGGAACATTAGGTTCTATTTTTTCAACTTGCTTTTCTAAATCAATTTTACTTTTAGGAAGGAGTATTTTTTCCCAACATACATTTAAAGCATTGCGTAAAATAACCTCATCGCCAAAGCCGGTAGCCTCACTAAATAGTCCATAATTAGGCAACATACGCTCTATTAACGCACTGGCCAATACCGCTTTTTGTAAATAATTTAACTCTCTAATACGCTGAAAATTATTCGCTTTTGTCATTCTTTAAGGTCCCACATGACCAACAAAAATCAAATGTTGATCCATTATGCTCATTACAATTAGGGCACACCCAATCTGGAGCGGATTGTTTTACTTGCTGATAGTTTACCAATATTTCACGTGCATGGCGCTCTTTTATCGCATAAACCTGCACACTTACTTGTGTTTGTTCAAATGGGATCTCGCCCATTGCGCCTTGCAGTATTTCACCTTTTATTTGGCACTCAATTCCCGCATTAAGAATCAGTCCTTTTATTATATTGGCCTCTAAACTATTTTCTGCATTATAAAGCGTCACCCAATCAAATGATGTTACATTTGATTGGCTATTATTAGTATTTTGCAATATCCACCTCATTTACTTTATGTGTACGATAAGCCCGCGTAACCTAAAGCAAATAATATGATTTAAGGACACATTATGACGCTAACTACCCCAGGTTTACTTTTTCCAGCCATCTCATTGTTATTACTTGCCTATACAAACCGATTTTTAGTGCTTGCGCAACTAATACGAGAATTGAATGCCCGTGAAGGTGAGTCTATTCGTCCTGTTGTAGTGGCGCAAATAACTAATCTTAGAAAGCGAATAAAACTAATAAGGACCATGCAAGTATACGGAGTGGCCTCTTTTTTATTATGTACGTTATCTATGTTTGCATTATTTATAGAATTTAATACCACGGGCATTATTTTATTTGGTGTTAGTTTAAGCTGCTTGAGCTTATCTTTGCTTACTTCATTATTTGAAATTCATATTTCTTGTGATGCCATAGAAATTGAATTACAAAACATTGAAAATAAGCCTTTAAGTAACCGAGTTAGTAAAAACTTTATTGAGCCTAATCCCAAAAGTAAAAACAGCAATTAACAAACTGAGAGTTTAATAAAGCTGTTATAAAATTGCACAAATTAGGCTAATGATAAAACCCAACAGTTACTTAACATTACCCAAAGGTATAACAACATTTTGCAACTATTCTCTTTAAATACGATTAAAAGAAAGTTAATCTTAATAAGTGGTTAAAAACATTATTTCAACTGATCTGTAGGGATATAAAGTCAGTATTAAATCTGTAATTCCCCTAGCTTACCTATAAAAAAGGACTATATAGTGAGATTTGAACAATTAGAACAGTTTGTAGCACTTGGCCTACTTCGTCATTTTAGGCAAGCTGCTGAACAAACCCAAATTAGCACATCTGCATTAACCCGTAGCATTCAAACTCTTGAAACGGAGCTTGGCTACGAACTTGTTACCCGCTCTACTCGCTCGGTTAAATTAACTCAAGCAGGGGAGCTTTTCCTCGACTTTGCTAAAAATACGCTCAATGAGTTAGAGCAAATAAAACACCGCGCTTTTCAATCAATTAATGGCACTGAAGAGAAAAAACTGGTCATTGGTTACACCACAACAACCAGCAGCATAGTGCCAATTACCTGCGGCGAATTTTTGAGTCAGTACCCGCATATTAAAATTGAGATGCAGCTGCAAAACAAAACTGAGCTTCATAGAAAGTTACTTCAAGGGGAAATTGACATTAGTGTATGCTCGCAAATAGTCAATAGCATTGGTAGCGATATACAATTACCTGATCAACTTATTTTATTTTGTTCAAAACAACACCCTTTAGCAAATAAAAGCGATATTAGTAAAAAAGAGCTCGAAAGCTATCCAATGTTCAGTTGTTTTTCGCAGTCAAAACAAGTGCAATCAATGCTTAATGAAGTAATAGACTCGTTAAATAAAGTTTCAACTATTAAAGTAGGTAGTATCGAGCAGGTAATGGCTGGACTTGAAAAGTCAGATCATTTTGCTATTGCAGGTATTGAACACACCAGCTCTGTGGCAGAAAACCATAACTTAATCCAGCTTAAAACGAATAACGATATTAGCCATGAACAACTTGTGGTGCAAACAAGCCAGCAAATAGAGGCAGGTGAGCATGTTGACCACCTACTCTCGCTAATTAAGAAGGTTTCAAGAGCATAAAAAATGACTCCATGCGTTTTATAACAACTATAAATTAGTGGCATTAAAGTTTTTTTTCACTACACTAACGCTCCCTTATATTATGACTAGCGTTAATGAATAACTTTACAGCTGCTGAAATTTACCTAGAGCACATTGAAACGCATGGCTATGCCATTATTGAAAACGCCATTGATAGTGACTTAATATCTGAGTTGATGGCTGATTGCTATAGAATAAATCCTCACTTTAGCCTTGCCGGTATTGGACGATTAAACAATTTACAAATTGATGATTCCGTTCGTAAAGATAAAACCTACTGGTTTGATGGCAGCTCAAATGCACAACTTGGCTACCAGCAAGTAATGGAAGCAGTTCGCACTACCCTTAATCGTAACTTTTTCATGGGCTTGTTTGATTATGAATGTCACTATGCAAAATACACGCAGGGTGATTTTTACAAAAAACATGTAGATGCGTTCAAAGGTCGTTCAAACCGTGTTTTTACCACCATATTGTATTTAAACTCTCCTAAGAAAGGCGGAGAGCTGGTTATTTACAAGCCAAAAAGTAAAGACATAGAAGTGGTTATAAAACCCACTGCAGGCACTTTGGTATTATTTGAAAGCGAACGCTTTGTGCATGAAGTACTTCCGGCTTTTGATAACCGCTATTCGATTGCTGGTTGGTTCAGAAAAAATGCGTCAATTAGTGGTATTATCGACCCACCCCGTTAAGAAAAAACGGGGTAAGAAAATAATAAGCCTATAAATACAGTAAGTCCCACATAATGATTATTCAAAAACGCTTTAAAACAGGCATCTCGTTGACGTAAATGAATCAAACGCTGTTGATACACAAGTAACATTGCTGCAACAGCTAATCCCAACCAAAAACTAAATCCTATTTGATTCATCAACCCAATTAAAACCATCAACGCAAAAAAGCTAAAGTTAAGTAGCGCTATAATATGGCGGTCATAACTGGCGAATAAAATAGCGGTTGATTTTACTCCTATTTTTAAATCATCGTCTCTATCAACCATGGCGTACATAGTGTCGTAAGCCACCGTCCAGCAAATATTGGCAATAAATAGCAACCATGCCTGCACGGGTAAAGAGTTTATTGATGCCATAAAAGCCATTGGGATTGCCCAACCAAAAGCCGCGCCCAATACAACTTGAGGAAGTTGCGTGTAACGTTTCATAAAGGGATAACAAAACGCTAATCCAAGTGCACCAAACGATAACAAAATAGTATTGGTATTAAGCAATAATACTAATATAAAAGCGATGACAACGAGTAATAAAAACAAACTAATTGCTTCGCCACTACTTACCGCTCCGGTCGCTAGCGGCCGCTGACAAGTACGCTTTACTGAGCCATCAATTTTTCTATCGGCAAAGTCATTGATAACGCATCCTGCGCTTCGCATAACTATTACTCCAAGGGTAAACACAATGAAGTTTGTTAGGCTTGGTATCCCTTCATTTGCTATCCATAGTGCCCAATAAGTTGGCCAAAGTAGCAATAAAGTGCCTATGGGCTTATCAATTCGCATTAACTGAATGTAATAGGGAATATGATTAACAGACAAAGCGGCTAGTTTCATGAGTATAAGTAAGCTCCTGGTAAAAAAACCTCACAGACCAAAAATTGATAGTTATGTAAAGAAAATACGCTGCGTCTGCCCAGTAAAGAGCGATTCGGTAAATTAAGTTCGCTCACCAGTGATTGCAATGGGTGATTATCATCAAAGCGAGCAATTTCAATATCAGTGCGCCTTAACGCAGGATCTTGAAAGATAACATCACCTAACGGGCGTTCTCCCATATTGTGCAGCTGATTGTTTGTATTATTGCTTGTTACTGGCAACCAACTTTGAGCATAAACAATCGGTTGTTCATCACACAACAGTAACACTTCACGGTTAAGTACTGTACTTACCTGCTCACTTAATAGCGTTTGCTGTGATTGCGAAAGGTCTACTTTTTGCTCACTCAACACTTTTACAGCAAAACGCTGAGACTGACTTTTTAATTTAGCCGTTAAAGAATGCGGTTCAAATAACCACTCTTGCTCAGCGCTAGATAAGCCAGTTACTTGAGCGGTACTCTGCCAATCAGCAGATAAAGAAAGAGGAAAAGTAATCACAATAACTCTACTTGAAAAAAATCAAAGAGATCATAACATTGCCAACGAATTTGAAAAAGCGCGATTTACTCAATACCAAGCACACCCTGTTATTATAAAAAGCTAATCAGCATTTGACTCTCGCTATTGCCTATCCCAAACTTGAATCCAGAGTACTTTTACAAACACAACAAATAACAGCATCTTGCTGTATCTTATTTACTAATAAGTATAAACTATTTGTAACCAGTTTACGGAAACGCTTTTGAAATGAAAAAAACAGTATTTACAGGCCTTTTTATTCTTCTAGTCAGCTTAACTAGCTTATCGGCACGTGCTGAGTCTACTGTCGGTTATTTTGGGTTTGAGCCAGACATTATTACTAATTACATTGGCCCATCGAGTAAACAAATGGGCTATGTACGTGTCACTGTTGATTTAATGCTTAATAAAAAATCAGATATTGCCATTGTAGAACACCACACGCCGTTACTTCGTGATGCGTTAGTAGAGATATTATCTAAAGAGCCTGAAAACAAAATAAAGTCTTTAACAGGACGCGAGCAAATACGCCTTAAAAGTGCAGAAAAACTAAAGAGCCTTCTTAAAGAAGAAACAGGACATGAGATCATCCGTGATCTCTTATTTACTAAATATTTATATCATTAGGCACTTTTTGTTTTAAAAAGCTGAGCGGTATAGGCAAAAGCCATACCGCTAACGAGCCCACCTAAGTGTGCCCAATTAGCCATTCCAACAAATAATACATCTGCAAAACCAAGTACTAACCATACCAGCATAAAACCAACAATTGCGGTTGTAACCAGTGCAGGCTGTTTAGGGTTAAGTGCGCTGTAAATCCAACAAAAGCCTAACAACCCATATACAACACCGCTAAGCCCACCAAAGTTAGGACCGACCATTAAGTACTGTGCCCAATTACTTATTAAAGCGGTAACTAAAAACAGCCCAATTAAACTCGACTTACCACATTGCTTTTCAATGTTGTCACCCAGTGATACCCACCAAATTAAGTTAAACACAATATGCATAGCGCTAAAATGCACAACAGCAGGTGTTAACCAGGTAAGTGGTGACGCAGGGTTAAACTGCAACGCCATATAAATAGGTTCAAACGCACCCAATAAAAAGGCAATATAAACAACAATACTCAGTATGCTAACACTTTGATTAAGCCAACTTAAGGCTTTAAACCGCGCGACTAAATTAAGCGACTGGCCTTGATATTTTAATGGTGATTGCGTGCTGCCTACTTGCCATGATGCTTGTTGATAACGTTCATGGTTAGGGTTTTTAGCAAACTCATTCCACAAAGGTTGAACCGCATGAAAGTCCTCAGGCGCCACACTAATGACAAGCGTATGGCCATCCTCAGTACGAATTTGCCCGCTAAACCCTTGGCTTTTTAAGTAATCTATAAAGCCCTGTGCAGCGCGAGGGTTAGTTAGGCTGCCTAGCTCTATCATCGTGCTACTTTATCCTTGTAAGCGGCTTCCCATGCAGTAAAACCGCCATCCATACTGTAAACATCTTCAAAGCCTTGCTCTACTAAGTAGCTGGCAGCGCCTTGTGAGCTCATACCGTGATAACAGACAATAATAATCGGCTGGTCAAACTCTTTTTCCATCATAAATTGGGCAATATTCGCATTAGATAATGCCTCTGAACCCGGAATATGACCCGCTTGATACGAATTAGGATCGCGAATATCAGCAATCACTACATCTTCTTTATCGAGTAGTTCGAGGGTTTGTGCGATTGATATATGTTTAAATGCCATAGTACTCTCTTATAATTACAAAAAAGGCGACAAATGCCGCCTTTAATTCTCTTAACAAGGGGTAATTAATCCCAGTTAAGAATTACTTTACCCGATTGGCCTGAAATCATCATATCAAAGCCAGCTTGGAAGTCATCTATTGAATACTGATGAGTAATAATTGGTTTTAAATCAAGCCCTGATTGAATCAAACTAGCCATTTTGTACCAAGTTTCAAACATCTCACGACCGTAAATACCTTTGATCACTAAGCCTTTAAAAATAACTTGATTCCAATCGACCGCCATATCTGAAGGTGGAATTCCCAACATGGCAATTTTGCCGCCATGATTCATGTTATTTAGCATGGCATTAAATGCACTTGGTACACCTGACATCTCTAGGCCAATATCAAAGCCTTCAGTCATGCCCAGCTCTTTAGCTACATCTTCAAGCTTTTCATTCGCGACGTTTACAGCACGCGTTGCGCCCATTTTACGTGCTAAGTCTAGGCGGTATTCATTTACATCAGTAATAACCACATGGCGTGCACCCACATGCTTAGCCACTGCTGCTGCCATAATACCAATTGGGCCAGCACCGGTGATCAAGACATCTTCACCGACTAAATCGAACGATAATGCGGTATGTACTGCATTGCCAAATGGGTCAAAAATAGAGGCAAGTTCATCGCTAATATTATCTGGGATTTTAAACGCATTAAATGCAGGAATCACTAAATACTCTGCAAATGCGCCTTCGCGGTTTACACCGACCCCTGTTGTATTACGACATAAGTGAACGCGCCCAGCACGACAGTTACGACAATGGCCACAGGTTATATGACCTTCACCTGATACACGGTCGCCAATCTCAAAACCACGCACCTCTTGGCCCATGTCGATTACTTCACCCACGTATTCGTGGCCAACCACCATAGGCGTCGGTATGGTGTTTTGTGCCCACTCATCCCACTTATAAATATGCACATCGGTGCCACAAATAGCCGTTTTACGAATCTTAATTAACAGATCGTTATGACCCACTTCAGGCTTTGGTGCATCTGTCATCCAAATGCCTGGCTCTGCTTTTAACTTTGATAATGCTTTCATAATTCACACTCAATTAAAAAATCGCGACTTCAGCCGCGATTTAACAAGAAAATTAAATAACACCAATCTCTTTACCAATACGGGTAAATGCTGCAATGGCTGTATCAAGCTGTTCTTTGCTGTGCGCTGCAGAGATTTGGGTACGAATACGCGCCTGCCCTTTTGGTACAACAGGGAATGAAAAGCCGGTTACATAAATCCCTTCAGCCAATAGCTTATCAGCCATAAGTGACGCTACTTTGGCGTCTCCTAGCATCACAGGAATAATCGCATGATCTTTACCTGCACAGGTAAAACCAGCCGCTTCCATTTGCTCACGGAAGTATTTAGCATTTGACCATAGCTTAGCGCGAAGCTCACCGCCATTTTCAAGCATTTCTAACACTTTAATTGACGCCGTTACAATTGAAGGCGCTAATGAATTTGAGAATAAGTAAGGACGAGAACGCTGACGTAACCATTCAACAATTTCTTTTTTACCTGAGGTATAACCACCCGAGGCTCCACCTAGTGCTTTACCTAAGGTACCAGTAATAATATCAACACGATCAAGCACGTTGCAGTATTCAGGTGTACCTTTACCGTTTTCGCCAACAAAACCAACGGCATGTGAGTCATCAACCATAACAAGTGCATCGTATTTATCAGCTAAGTCGCATACAGCTTCTAAGTTACAAATAACGCCATCCATTGAGAACACGCCATCGGTTGCAATTAATTTAGTTTTAGCACCGGCTTCATCGGCTGCGATTAATTGCTTTTCTAAATCAGCCATATCGTTATTTGCATAACGGAAACGTTTTGCTTTACATAAACGTACCCCATCAATAATAGAAGCATGGTTTAATGAATCAGAAATAATCGCATCGTCTGCACCTAATATGGTTTCAAACAACCCCGTATTGGCATCAAAACATGATGAGTACAAAATGGTGTCTTCAGTTTCTAAAAATTGACTGATTTTTTTCTCGAGCGTTTTATGAATATCTTGTGTACCACAAATGAAACGCACAGACGCTACACCAAAGCCATGGTCATCTAAGCCTTGTTGCGCCGCTTTAATAAGCTCTGGGCTGTTAGCTAAACCTAAGTAGTTGTTAGCACAAAAATTAATAACTTTTTCGCCTGATGCCACTTCAATTTGAGCTTGCTGCTGCGAAGTGATAACACGTTCATTCTTGTACAAACCTTCCGCTTTAACGTCTTCGATTTGCTGTTGTAATTGGCTAAAAAAAGCAGATGCTCTCATCTGTGATCTCCATTTGGTTGAACGGGTTAAACAGCAGACGTGTTGCTGCTATTTATAATGCGGGTATTGTAAAAGTTTAAGCGCCAAATTGCACTGTTTGTCATTCGTCGCAAATTACCTAACTGGCAGGAAAAGCTGCCAGTTTACAGGCTTGAGGTGTGTACTACGTTAGATCAGCAAACAAAGCCGGAAGGTCGTTGATTGAGTCACAAACATAGTCAGCAAAATTTACAGCTTTGTCATCAAATTTTTGCCCTGAACGTACCAGTACTTTGGTACGTACATTAGCGCTAATGGCAGCGTGCATGTCACCTAATTTGTCACCCACCATCACACTAAGCGCAGGGTTGATATGATGATCTTCTATTCCTTGAAGTAACATGCCAGGCGCTGGTTTTCTGCAATCGCACTCTTTTAAATAATCTGGTAATGCGTTTTTAGGATGATGAGGACAAAAATAAACGTCCGTAATTTCAATTTGATGAGCGCTAAACTGCGCTTTCATCCACTCGCTAAGTGTTAAAAATTCGCTCTCAGAATAATAACCACGGCCAATGCCTGACTGATTAGTCACTATAATTATTTTATAGCCCGCATCATAAAACGCTTTGCATGTTGAAAACACACCGTCTATAAATTCAAACTCTTCGCTTTTAAACACATAACCATGATCAACATTTACTACGCCATCACGATCTAAAAAAAGCGCCTTGTTAGTGTTCTCTTGATTCATAACAGCGACTCTTTTTTAACAACATGATCAAACATTTGTTTTACTGCATCGGTGGTTATTTGGCTCATTAAATCATCGCCTTTAACACGAGTACCCCAAGGCAATTGCTCGGCGATTTTACCTGTTTGCTTTACTAAGTTTTGATGGTAAACCTCAACAACATAGTCTTGGTATAAATAAGGCCCCGTACGCGCAGGGTTTGAATGCGCATATAAACCAATAACGGGCGTACCCACAGTCACCGCCATATGAGCTGGGCCTGTATCGGGCGCAAGTACTAAGCTTGCCCGTTTAAGTAAGCACAATAATTCTTTGAGTTTTGTTTTACCCACCAAGTTCAGAATGGGTGAATCAGAGTGTTTAATGATGTTATTTGCTAAATTAATTTCCAGTTCAGTCGGTCCACCAGTTAATACTATTTTAAACCCCTGTGTATGTGCATAATCCGCAAGCGCAGCATAGCGATCGGCTAACCAGTTACGCTGTGCTTTACTTGCTGCTGGCGAAATAACAAATAGCTTATTTGATAAATAATCGTCACCTAACAGCTCATCAGCTTTAGCTTGATCTTTGTTGGTAAAGGGCATATTCCATACAGGGACATAATCATCAACACCAATCGCTTGGGCAAAGCCTTTAAATCCCTCTAAAACATGCGCCTGAGATTGGGCTTTAATGCGTTTATTAATAAATAAACTATGTAGCTCTTTTGAACGAGCCCAGTCAAAACCAATTTTAACTTTGGCAGGAATACAGCGAGCAACAAAACCTGCTCTTAAAGCCACTTGCATATTAAGCAGTACGTCAAAACACTGCCCTTTAAAGGTTTGCTTTAACTGTTTCAGTGCCGCTTTACCTTGTTTTTTATCAAATACAACAAGCTCAACGCCTGGTAAGTCAGCTAACAGCATCGCCTCGACCTTACCTATAACCCATGTAATTTTGGCATTTGGGTGTGCTTTTTGAATAGCTTGTACCGCACTTACTGCATGGCATACATCACCAATAGCAGAAAGACGTAAAATACAAATTGAAGTGTAAGTAGGCGCTGAAGTCACACGTTTCCTTGGAGGTAAAATAATAAAACCTGATCTTAAATTATAATCGCGTCATTGCAAGTACTTATCCTTAGCGTTAAAACACGTTAATATGTGCACATATTAACGCGAACCCTATGAGCTATGTTTAATCAACACGTCAAAAATAACCATGTCATTTTGAGCCATCCTCAATATAGCAGCCAGATAGAGTTAGATTGGTTTGAGCCCAATTTCTGGCAGCAACAGCAAAAAATTGTTGGCGCTAAAAAGGGACGTGCAACCGCATGGTTTTTTAAACACGCAGATTTAACGGCTGTGTTGCGCCATTATTGGCGTGGCGGCCTAATAGGAAAACTACTTAGTGACCAATATTTATATTGGGGACTAGAGCAAACGCGTGTTTATCAAGAATTTAGCTTAATGACTCGATTAATAGAGTTAGGCTTAAATGTACCAAAGCCTATTGCAGCTAAAGTGAGTCGCTATGGCTTCATTTACCGAGGTGATATTATTACTGAAGCGGTTAGCGGCGCTAAAAGTATATTAGATATACTGATTGAACGCACATTGAGTGAAGCTGAGATAAAAAAAATAGCACAAACTATTGCCCAATTTCATAGTAAAGGGGTTTATCACGCTGATTTAAATATTAATAATATTTTATTTGATGACTCTGGTGATGTTTACATTATCGACTTTGACCGTGGCGAAATAAAAGTTCCCCATAAAAAATGGCAACAAAGCAATATGTCTCGCTTACAGCGCTCCTTTTTAAAAGAGCAAAGCCGCAATAGCAACTTTCATTGGCAGCAAAACGATTGGCAGCGTTTAGATAAACACTATCGTGACGGGTTAACCCAATAAAAACTAGTTTGCTAATGCTAAGTATTGCTCTGTTACCCTATCGGCACACACTTTTTCTAAAATAGCTGCTTTGCCTACATTTGGGTTATCTGCGAGCACTTGCTTAACTGCCAGCACAAGCTTTTCGCTTTGACCAATTGGTACTAAATATTTGCTTAACTCACCTGTAAGTATTTCACTTGGACCATGAGGACACTCAGTACTGACAACTGGTGTTCCTACAGCCAAAGCCTCAACTAACACATTACCAAATCCTTCAAAGTCTGAGCTTAACAACAAAACCTTAGCCTGCTTAATCCAATTATAAGGATTTTGTTCAAATCCAGGTACAATAAGTTGATTTTCAATTCCGTATTGTTTGGCTAACTTAAACGCTTTCTCTTTTTTATTACACAACAATACCAATTTATATTTTTTATCTAATTTGGCAAATGTGTCAAACAGAACATCGTGACGTTTTTGTTTAGCAAAACGTCCCACATGAATCAAGTAAGGTGTATCTGGTATATTAATATTTGATTCATTAGCTTGCTCATTAATTTCTTTAAAATTAAAGGGGTTATAAATAGTTGTTATAGCACTTGGACTAATTAAGTTGCCTTGCTTTATTTCTTCTTCAACCCCTTTAGAAACACAAATCAATGATTTACCATTTAAGTTTTGTTTGCTTTTTTTAAGATATAAATATGAAAGCGGACCTAGTTTTTTTTGCCTAGCGAGCTCTGCATTAACTGAGTTATGAACAACAAAATGGATATTTTCTATTTTACTTTTTGCTAATAAGTTATTACTACGATCTAAATTAGAAAGTACTAAATCAATAGAACCAAGTTGAAGTAGCTTTTGTTCAAACCATGCTTCTAATACTTTAACATTCTTTTTTATCTGCCAAAATCGATCAACTTTTGTTGCTCGACCTGAAAATAAACTTTCAACGTTCAAAGTGGTTGGAATGTCATATTCAATATTTTGCGCCAATGACAAGATAGTCACATTGTGGTCTTTTAATACCATCTCTTGCGCTAATGTAAGCATTACCTTTTCAGCGCCACCACCAACAAGAGAGTCAATTACAATGACAATATTCATAGCTTATTCCCCTGCAACAGTACTTTTACACCATTCGTTATAACATCAAAGCTATGTACATTTTCTAACAACATATATTGGCTGAGTGTATTGTTATAATTTGGCTCAGTAAGTAGCTCTTGCACTTTTTGAGTGATGTCTAAAATATCAAGCTCAGCTTGTTTAACAACGCCAGTGGCTGCACAACGTGCGACTCGATCACTCTGATCTTTTGAAATAGCACAAGCAATGGTTGGGGTTTGCAAAGCAATAGCTTGTAGTAAAGTATCACCCGCGCTCAGTAATGCAATTTTAGCCTGACTGAGTAAGGCTAAAAATTCAGTTCCCTCTTGGCTTGGCAAACAAATTAACTCATTGGTTTTAGGTAGCGACTTAGTGTAATTAGGGCCAAATACCACCACGCCTTTCAAGCCTGTTTGTTTAGCAATAACAAGCCCTGCTTGAAAATATATATCTGCGCAATTTACGCCATTAACTGTATGACCACCAGAGCCCGCGTTAACAATAAAGAATTCTTTTTCTTTCAAGTGATAACGGTTTAGTGCATCGCATTTTTGTTGCGCTGATGCAAATACTGTAAATGGCCCAACATTAGCAGGATAGGCCAAAGGCAACATGCTCAATTTTAGCTTTTCATACCACGAAAGAGGTTCAATACAGTAATCCGGTTGTACCACCCAATGAGTATCAATAAGACCAGTCCTATTAAGCTTTAAACCTTTTGCCCGCTTTTTTGCATGCTGTGAAATAAAAACAACTTTAGCACCCACTTTTTTTGCAGCTTTCATTTGCTCAGCGCGTCCTGCACAATCAAATAGCACCGCATCTGGTTTGTATTGCTTAATAAACTGACATACATGCGTATTTTCTTTTGTTGCCGATTGGTTTAAGAGTAAGCTAGAAAACGGGCAGCTTTTAGCATAAGCCGTATGCTTATTTAAGATAAAATGAATATCTAACTGCTTGCCATACTCAGCCTTTAAAGTTTGAGCCAGCTGTAATGAGCGCATATATTCACCAATACCTTCTGGTGATGACACAGGAATAAATAAAAGTCGTTTTTTGCTCATTACAATCTCACTGGCTTATTTGACCTGCAGTATACCAATGGCAACTTTTTAGCGATAGATGGTAAGCATTTTTCTATATGATTTAACATACCAATTTAGATTTAATTACTGCAATAAGATGCTTAGATTGCTAAACTTACCGGTAATTTCAATCACAAGGATCTGAGCTTTGCGAAACAAAATTTTTATACTTTCTTCGCTTTTTTGTGCAATGAGTACCCCTGTTTATGCTGAACCCTGGGTTAAACCTGATGATTTTGGGTTAAGAGCGGATATCCAGCAACTCGCCGATGCAGGTGTTATTTTAGCCCCGGTAACGACTTACCCGTTAATGTGGAAAAGCTTTATTGCTGATATCGATAATGCCGGACTAGAGCAATTATCACCTCGCTTACAAGATGCGTTATTGCGTGTAAAACATCGTTATAAGTCAGAAAACAGTGGTTCACATAGTGTTCAACTTTCTGCATTTGCCAGCTCAGATCCATTAGCGACCACCAGCTTTGGTGCAACGAATACCCAAGAGTCAGAATTAACAGCAGCCTATGCTTACCTAGGACATAACTTTGCAGCCAAAATTGCGCTTAATCACCGCAGTGATGGTAAAAAGTGTTTAATCAACGGTAAAACAACAGACAATATAGTTAACAATGAGCAAGCACTGACTGACTGCAATGATACCTCACTTGATGATAGCTATTTAGCGTATCGTTTGGGTAATTGGATATTTAGAGCCGGTGCGGTTGAACAGTTTTGGGGACCAGGCGTTGATAACAGTCTAATTATGTCTGGTAACGCCAAACCACTTCCTGCAATAAGTATCAGCAGAGAACAAAGCAGTGCATTTGAAACACCTTGGCTGAGTTGGATTGGTCAGTGGAGCTTTACTGCACAAATGGCAAAGCTAGAGTCAACCCGAGTTGTACCAGATGCGTTATTATGGAGCACTCGTGTTAACTTTCGCCCCGTTCAACAATTAGAAATAGCATTAAGCTGGACAGCACAATGGGCAGGGAAAGGACAACCAAGCTCGGCTAGTGACTTTATCGATATGATTGCCGGTGATACAGAATGCGTTGATGGCACCAGTAATTGTGATAGCCAGTTACAGTCAAAAATTGGTAATCAATTAGCCGGTATTGATATTCGCTGGTCTGATACGTTGTTCAATCAACCTTATGCTATTTATGCAAGTACCATTGGTGAAGATGCGAGCTCACAATTTAAACCAGCAGATAGAGCGTATTTATTTGGCTTACAAACAACACATCGCGTTTACGAGCAGAATTTACTAGTCAACTTAGAATATATTGATACAGGTGTCTCTTGCTCTGCGGGGTCAACGACCGAAAACTGCTATTATGAGCACACAGATTATCAATCAGGCTATCGCTATCATGGCCGTCCTATCGGCTCTACTTATGATAATGATACGCAGTCACTAGTACTTACTGTACTTGGGCAACTCTCAAGCGGAACTGATTGGCAAGTAAAACTGCGTGATATTGACTATAACAGCGACAACCGCGACCGTTACCCTAATAATCCAGATTTAGGTAACTCAATCACAAAAACCGCATTTAGTTCTAAGCAGCTTGAAGTACGTTATAGAATGCTTGCCATGGGGGGGCGCTTAACCCTTGGCGGACTTGCCTCTAATAACGATGGAGCAGAAAACGATACGTCTGCATTTGCTAAGTTCGAATACAACTTTTAGTTTCATTAATAACATTAAAAAGAGGATAAACTGCAGTTTATCCCCTTTTTTTGATTAGCGAACTAGCTTTTTATTTTGCTAATCACTTTTGATGTTGAACAGCCATCTAAAAACTCAAGCACTTCGACTTTTCCGCCATGGCGCAGCACATGCTCCGCACCGGCTATTTGTTCTACCGTATAGTCGCCGCCTTTGACAAGAATATCAGGGCTTATTTGCTCGATAAGTTTTGCCGGCGTGTCATTTTCATCAGCACTTCCAAACGGGATAACCCAATCAACGGAGGCAAGTGCACTGAGGACCATGGCGCGCTCATCTAATGGGTTTATTGGGCGTTCTGGGCCTTTCAAACGAGCAATAGATTCATCATTGTTTAAACCAACCACTAATCTGTCCCCACGGGCTTTAGCTTGCGCTAAATACCGCACATGCCCTGCATGCAAAATATCAAAGCAACCATTAGTAAATACAATCGTTTCACCATTTTGCTTAGCAAATTCAATATGCTGCAATACGTCATCAAACGGGGTTTGATAATGCTCGCCAGTTGCTTGTAAGTATTGCCCCAGTTTTCGGCTTAACTCTTCTGGAGAAACCGTAGCCGCGCCCAATTTACTCACCGCAATACCTGCAGCTAAATTAGCAATTTCTACCGCATCTTTAGGCATCATGCCCGCACCTAACATAACGGCAAGGGTTGCAATAACAGTATCCCCAGCGCCAGTTACGTCACTGACCTCAAGCTCTTGAGCTGCAAAATCATATTTTTCAGTGGCATTTATAAGCGACATACCTTGCTCTGAACGGGTAAGTAACATCGCCGTTATACCCGCATCACTAATGAGGTTTCGTGCACTACTTGCAAGTGTCTCTTCTGAGCCCACTTGCCCGCCTGCTAATTTAAATTCATTTAAATTAGGGGTTATATAATCAGCACCGCGATATAACTGTAAGTCCGATGATTTAGGATCAACAAGTACCGTTTTACCTGCTTTTTTGGCCACACTTATCATCTCTTTGATCAGCGATAGCGAGCCTTTGTTGTAATCAGAAAACACTATAAAATCGTAATCATTTAGCACAAGCTCTAATCGATTCAATAAAAGCTGGCTATGTGATTCGTTAAAAGTTTCTTCTAAATCTAAACGTACCACTTGCTGGTGACGGCTAATTACACGCATTTTAGAAATAGTCGGTAAATCACACACGCTGACAAGCTGTGAACTTATTTTTTCACCTTCTAAAATATTTTCTAAAATTTGCCCACTTTCATCCTCGCCAATAAGGCCTAACAACCCCACTTTACCATCTAAACGGGCTATATTTTTAGCCACGTTAGCCGCACCGCCAGCCTTGTCTTCAAATTTACTGACTTTAACAACGGGTACTGGCGCTTCTGGTGAGATACGCCCTGAATCACCATACCAATAACGATCGAGCATCACGTCGCCCACCACTAAAATACGTGCTGCTGATAAGTTCTTTAGTAAAGATAAATCCATTACTGCTGCTCCACAACAACCATATCCATGGCTTCACATAACCAATGGCCAATAAACATGTGTGCTTCTTGAATACGCGCGGTCTCGTCGTTTTTGATAATAATAGGTAACTTTGCAATATCTTTTACTTGCCCGCCGTCACGGCCAGTAAGTGCAACCGTGAATGCCCCTATTTTGTTAGCAGCTTCTAATGCTAAATTAATATTTTTACTGGTACCTGATGTAGTTAAACCAATCACAATATCCTCAGGCTTACATAGCGCCTGTACTTGGCGCTCAAACACAGTATCAAAATGATAATCGTTGCTGTGCGCTGTTAAAATAGACGTGTCTGTGGTCAAAGCAATAGACGCTAATGGGCCTCGCTCTAATTTATAACGCACCACAAACTCTGCAGCTAAATGCTGAGCATCGGCAGCACTGCCGCCATTACCAAACCAAACAACCTTACCACCAGCTTGTAAAGCACTATGACATGCTTCTAGCAACTGCATTACCTCTTGATGATACGCCTCCATTGTTTCAAACAATACTTGATGACGGTTTAAACTTTCTAGGTAGCTGGTTGCCACTGAATCTATAATTGACATGAGATATTCCTCTTGGAACTGAAATGGCAGGAAAAATTAATTTCATTATTCCATAATTTTATAGCCAAATCACCTCTATATAACTAAATTAGATGTTTCACAGAAACTAAAATCAAAGGCTTACTGCATGGAAATCGTTTTTGTTATAAAAGTAACCATAAGCATTTCCTAAAATCATGAAACTGATGCAATAGCGTGATTTGAATGACATTGATTTAGTTTATACCCTAGTAAATGAACTCAAACCAACTTTTATACTTTGTATGTTTAGAAATAAGCCGTTTCACGATAAACTAGCTACAATTACCTTAAACAAAGCTCAGTATGGCACGCACTTTTTATTCACTTGCACTAATCATTATTAGCCCTTTGATCATATTTTATTTATATGTATTACGTGGTAAAAAAAATTCGGGTTATCGCGCGCATTTTAAAGAACGTTTTGGATTTGTACGTCGCTGTTTATTTTCTAATAAAACTAAACCTGTTGTTATTCATTGTGCTTCTGTAGGTGAGGTATTAGCAGCTACGCCATTAATTAAAGCGTTGCAAAATGAGCACCCGCAGCTCAATATTTTGATCACTTGTAATACCCCGACTGGCCGCGCACAAATAACAGCACAATTTAAAGATACCGTCGCTATTAGTTATTTACCTATCGATTTTCCTTTTGCCACTGCTCGATTTTTAAAACGCGTAAAACCGCAGTTACTATGTATTTTAGAAACTGAATTGTGGCCAAATATTATGGCTAATGCGCATAACAAAAAAATCCCGGTATTGGTTGTTAATGCGAGACTTTCTGAAAAGTCGCAGCAGGGTTATCAAAAGGTTGCGCAGTTAACTCACCGTATTATGCAATCTATTACTGCGTTAGCCAGTCATAATAAAACAGATGCAGAGCGTTTTATTACACTTGGGCTTGAGCCTTCAAAAAGCCATGTTACAGGTTCAATCAAGTTTGATATAAGCCCCAATCAAGAGCAACTTACAAAGGTGAGCGTGCTCAAACAGTACTATAATAGCCAAGAACGTTTTATATGGGTGGCAGGTTCTACTCACCCTATAGAGCATGAATTAATACTCGATGCCCACCAGCAGTTGTTAAAAAAGCAGCCTGATGCTTTATTGATTATTGCCCCGCGACACCCCGAGCAATTTGATAAAGTGGCTGAACTACTCACACAAAGTACTTTAAGCTTTAGTCGTCGTAGCCAAAATAATTACCAAAACGAACACGTTTTACTTGCCGATACGCTAGGTGAATTACAGTGTTTATACGGCGCGGCTAGTGTTAGTTATATTGGCGGTAGTTTGATTCGTCGTGGTGGTCATAACCCGCTTGAGTCAGCCGCATTTTCGGTCGGTGTAATAACAGGCCCTCACACGTATAACTTTGATCATGTCTATCCTGAGTTAACAAAGCTCAAAGGGGCATGCGTGGTAGAAAATGCAGATGAACTGGCACAACAACTCATTACCTTTAGCCAAAATAAAAAGGCATGCCAAACGCTCGGCACAAAAGCTGCGCAATGTGTTGCTAAAAACCAAGGCGCCATAAAAAAAACACTCACTATTATTAATCAATACTTAGAGCCAAAACAGTGACTAACATAGCTATTAGCCAAACCCGAGAATGGGTTTCATCCGTTATTGTAAAATATAACTTTTGCCCGTTTGCCCGTAAAGAAGTCGAAAACAACTGTATTCATTACATTGTAAGTAACGCTAAGACTATCGATGATGCTGTAATGGATATGCTTGAGCAATGTATCGAGCTTGACCGCGAGAGCGAACGAGAAACCACGCTAATCATGTTCGATAACGGTTTTAGTGACTTTGAAGACTTTTTAGATTTAGTCGATTTAGCAAATGCGCTATTGGTTGCACAAGGCTTTGAAGGTAAATATCAAATTGCTAACTTTCATCCTGATTATGTATTTGCCGATAGCAATGAAACCGATCCGGCCAACTACACAAATAGAGCACCGTTTCCTACCTTGCACCTAATTCGTGAAGCAAGTATGAGTGAAGCACTTGAAAACTATGACGAACCTGAGTCTATTCCTGAGCATAATATAAACTTAGCACGCCGAAAAGGCATTGATTTTTGGCAACAATTATTAGAAAACTGTAAAAAACCGAGCGTATAAGCTCGGCTTTTAATACCTTTAGTTGACCCATTAACTTTATTTTTTGACCCAGCTACCATTTACTTCAATATAATGGCCGCTTTGCGTTTTTTCGATTGTTTTTGCTGCTGCCAATGCCTCAACTTGTGCAAGTGACAAGTTATTCTTTTTAGCTAATTTTAAGTACTGTGCCTTACGTTTTTCGTTAACGTCATCAACAACCGCTTTTGCTTCTGTATTTTGTACAACTAATCCAAGGTAGCCTGAGCTGTTTTCACCAACTAAGCCTTGGCTTTTAGCTTCATCTAAACTCATAGCCCAAACTGAAAATGACATACAAACGGCACTGATTAGGGTTACTATATTTAATTTATTTTTAATATTCATATTCTAGCTCCTTAAAATAACTCACTGTCATCGCTAAATAAATTATCGAGCTCTTTATCTACTTTGACACGAATTTCATGATCAACCTTAACATTTAAATTAATAGTGATTGGCTCTTTAGCCGACACCTCAACACGATGCATGCACGCACTTAGTGCTGATATTGCTGCTAACGCGAGCAGCACTTTTATCGATAACGACGGTCTCATTGCCCATTTCCTTTTTGTGAAAATTGTTGCTCAACTTTTTGTGTAATTTCATCACTTAAACGCAGTGCCCGTAAAAGCGTAAATATGTTTTCTTCATGGTTGTAATTAAAGTTAACTTGCTGCTGCGCTTGCTGATTATAACCTTGTAAATTAACTCCAAGCTTTAACCAACCATCATTTTTAAGTACAACGCTGCTATTAAGCTTTTGAATATCTAAATCAGTCAATAACCCCAGTACAGGTTGCAACTCTTGCTGTTGCTGCATCACAGAATCAAATGCAGCATTATTGCTAATTTTTAAATTGCCCTCGCCTTGACTAAACAGACTGCCTTGGCTAATGTGCACACCATTTTTATTAACGCTCACCGGCAGTGTACCAGCCAAACGCCCTGTTAAAGTAATACCCGACTTATCATCAAGGGTGATCAGCTTACTTGCATCAATATTATTAAACGTTACAGTGCTAACTTGGGTTTCTTGTCCAAGCGTATAGTTATCTAATAAAAATGTACCGCCAAGCACATTACCTTCAACATTACTAACAAGCACATTATTGTTATTGACGAGCCATTGCCCTTTAAGGCCTTTGATAACTGCGCCCGCTCTAAACTCATTTAAATGAAAGGTAGTGGGTTTTACATTAAGCCTACCTGAATTAAATTCCCCGCTAAATACACTACTAAAATCACTTGCAAGGTAGTCATTATAAAGTCCACTTAATTGGCGAGTATCTATATCAATGGATGCCCTTTGTAAATTGACATCGCCACTAATATTGCCGTTAAAAGTACCTTTTGTCAGCTTAGCAAGTGGATAAAACTGATTAATAAAGGTGTTTAATGGCAACACACTTTGCGCTGGCACAATCACCTCAAACGGATGTGCCTGTGACGATATATGATGATTTACCACCAACTCAATATCATCTATAAACGCATGGTGCGACGCTTTAAGTGCACGGCTTTGTAATCCACTCGAGTCTATTTTTATATTATGCAGTCTTATATCAGCGCTATTAAGAGCCTTAATTTGCGTTTTCGCAGTTAAATGAGCAAATAACTCACCTACACCTAGGTTTGCTTTTGCCGTGAGACTATTATTTATATTGGTAAGTTTAAATTCTTTATATGCCGCATTTTTTAACTGATTAGTTAATGTAATTTCTGCATTTAATTGTTTATCCATTTTCGCGGTTAAACTACCTTGATAGTGCACTGCTTTTACATCAAAAGCTTCAAAGCTAGCAACGGAAAATTTACTCTGTGCGTACCCGATGGGTTTTGAGTCAATAAATTCACTTAATTCAAAGTAACCACTGAAATTAAGCGCATTAGCAGTAACAGGGATAAATGCGGGTAGCCTTTCAAGCTCAACGTTGTAATCACCTTTAACTTTAGTACCATTTAACTGAGCGCTTATATTAATGCTGTTTATATCTGGCGTGTTTATTTGAGCAGACACCTTTGCCTGAATATTATCAAGCAAAGCGTTAATAGTGAGGGCGGTATCTGTTATTAAAATATCAAAGTGTTTATTACCTTCACTCATCAAATTGATTACTGGAATACTCAGCTCCCCTTGTTCTATGCGAAGAGCTTGAGAAAGCTTAACCTGCCAATTTAAAGCAACTTGTTTGCTTACAAAATCTGCGTACTTACTTGGTGGAATTAACTCAGTACAGCGAGGGCTTAAATTAATTTTGTTATTAAGTGAACCGGTATCTAGGATTAACGCTTGGTTATTTAAATTAAAGCGAGTAGCCATCTGGCCAGTGGTTAATAAATTAAATTGGCATTGATCAAACGTATGAGCAAATTGAGCGCTAATCCCCCCGTTCAACTTAAGCTCAGTCCCGTCAAAACTAAACACTTGTTGAGTATTAAAGTTAACAGCATCGAGTAAGGTGTTTTTAGTGTTTATTACCTGTTTTAACAAAATGTCATCAACTGCTAGCTGACCACTTATTTTATTGGTGGTTAAAATCGCACTCGCATTTATATCGCCCGTTACATTAAATTGATTTAGCGCAGGTTCTAATACACTAAATTTTAATGGTTTATTGAGCTGATTACTGTTTACTACAAGCTGTTTAATATTAATGAGTGGGCGATTTGAAGGTAGCGCTATCTCAAGCTGTTTAGCCGGTTGATTAGCGTTATCACTTTTAGGTAATGGATTGAGCGTTAATATTGCACTTTGAACACTGACATGCTTTGTACTCGCTGTAATATCAGAAAGTTGTAATTGTTGGTTTTGGTAATTTAAACACACAGTATCGGCATGTATATTTAACTTTGAGGTAATTGAAAAATCGAGGCAGCTTAATGTGACACCTGCTTTTTTAAGTTCAGGGGCAATGGCCCATTGTAGTAAAGGCAAGCGAAATACATACCCGAGTAATAATAGACTCAGTAAAAGAGTGCCAACAATTAAACCAATGCGCTTAAACATATTATCCTTACATGTTTTTTAATCACTATAATCAAAAAAGGCTGCACAAGGCAGCCTTTTTTATTTTACATCCAGATCATGAATCTAGTGTGTATATTAACCTACATTTTTACGCGCATTACGGAACATACGCATCCATGGGCTATCCTCTTTCCACTCATCTGGGTGCCAAGAGTTAGCAACAGTACGAAATACACGCTCTGGGTGTGGCATCATTACAGTTGCACGGCCATCTGTTGATGTAATACCTGTGATACCTTCTGGCGAGCCGTTCGGGTTCGCTGGGTATTGCGTTGTAGGGTTGCCGTAGTTATCAACAAATTTAACCGCTACAGTACCACTTGCAAGCGCTGCTTTTGTTGCTGCGTCGTTTGCAAACTCTGCATGGCCTTCACCATGAGATACCGCAATTGGCATCCGCGAGCCCGCCATACCATTAAAGAATACCGATGGATTCTCTTGTATTTCAACTAAGCTAAAGCGTGCTTCAAAACGCTCTGACTTGTTCGTTACAAAGCGTGGCCAATGCTCAGTACCTGGGATCAACTCTTTTAATGTTGATAGCATCTGACAACCGTTACATACACCTAAGCTAAAGGTATCTTCACGATGGAAGAAGCTTTGGAACTGATCGCGTGCCATATCGTTAAACAATATTGACTTAGCCCAGCCTTCACCGGCGCCTAATACGTCACCGTAAGAGAAGCCACCACACGCCACTAAACCTTTGAACTGTTCAAGCGTTAAACGACCTTCTAAAATATCACTCATGTGAACATCTACCGCAGCAAAACCAGCACGGTTAAACGCAGCAGCCATTTCTAGGTGCGAGTTAACGCCCTGCTCACGTAAAATAGCCATTTGTGGCTTAGCACCTGTCGCAATGTACGGTGCAGCAATATCTTCGTTTAAGTCAAAGTTAAGTTTAACGTTTAAGCCTGGGTCTTTTGCATCAAATTTAGCGTCAAACTCTTGCTTAGCACACTCAGGGTTATCACGACGTGCTTGCATCTGATAGGTTGTTTCGGCCCAAATTGTACGAAGCTCAGTACGAGTATGATTAAGTACTGTTTGCTCACCACGATTAAATACAATGTTATCGTCATTATTAAGCGAGCCAATCACATGGCTAATTGCGGCAACACCATGCTGCTCAAATACAGCTTTTACAGCATCTAAATCACTGTTTGCTACTTGAATTACAGCACCTAACTCTTCGTTATAAAGCGCTTCAATATCAGAGCCTGTCAAAGTCGCTAAATCTACGGTTACACCGGTATGTCCGGTAAACGCCATTTCAGCGATAGTAGTAAACAAGCCACCGTCTGAACGATCGTGATACGCAAGTAGCTTGCTATCAGCCACTAGCGCCTGCATAGCATTGTAAAAGCCTTTTAGTAACTCAGGGCTGTCTACATCTGGAGTAACATCACCAAGCTGCTTATAAACTTGTGCAAGGCTTGATGCGCCCATACGGTTTTTACCCGCACCTAAATCAACTAAAATAAGCGAAGTGTCGCCCTTATCAGTGCGCAGCTGTGGAGTCACCGTTTTACGTACATCGTCAACACGGCCAAAGGCTGTAATAATCAGTGATAAAGGCGATGTTACTGATTGCTCAGTTGTATCATCTTCATTTTTCCATGTCGTTTTCATCGACATCGAGTCTTTACCTACAGGTATAGTTAAACCAAGTGCTGGACATAACTCTTCACCAACAGCTTTTACTGCTTCATATAAACCTGCGTCTTCGCCAGGGTGACCCGCAGCCGCCATCCAATTTGCAGATAACTTAATGTTCTCAAGGCTACCAATATTAGCACCAGCAATGTTTGTAAGAGACTCGGCCACAGCCAAACGTGCTGAGGCGCCATAATTAAGTAATGCAGCTGGAGTACGTTCACCTAGTGACATAGCTTCACCGTGGTAGGTATCGTACGTTGCTGCGGTAACTGCACAGTTAGCCACAGGCACTTGCCATGGGCCTACCATTTGATCGCGCGCTACTAAACCAGTTACAGAGCGATCGCCAATAGTAATCAGGAAGGTTTTTTCTGCAATGGTTGGTAAACGTAATAAACGCTGCGCTGCATCCGCAGGATTAATTGCCTCTACATTTAATGCAGTGCCTACTACTTGTTGCGAAGTAACATCACGATGCATTTTAGGTGCTTTACCTAGTAATACATCCAGTGGTAAATCTACAGGGCTGTTATCAAAATGACTATCGGCAACCGTTAAATGACGCTCTTCTGTCGCTTCACCAATAACTGCATATTGTGCGCGCTCACGCTTACAAATTGCTTCAAAGCGTGCAAAATCTTCAACGCCCACAGCAAGCACATAGCGCTCTTGCGATTCATTACACCAAATTTCGTGTGGTGCCATGCCCGGCTCATCATTAGGGATATCACGTAGTTGGAATTTACCACCACGGCCACCATCATCTACAAGCTCAGGGAATGCATTTGATAAACCACCGGCGCCCACATCGTGTATAAACGCAATAGGGTTTGCATCACCTAGCTGCCAACATTTGTCGATCACTTCTTGACAACGACGTTCCATTTCTGGGTTTTCACGTTGAACAGAAGCAAAGTCTAAATCTTCGTTTGATTGACCCGATGCCATGCTAGATGCAGCACCACCGCCTAAACCAATGTTCATTGCAGGGCCGCCAAGCGCAATCAATTTTGCGCCTACTGGAATATCGCCTTTTTGAACATGATCAGCACGAATATTACCTAGACCACCGGCAAGCATAATTGGCTTGTGGTAACCACGTACCTCTTCACCATTGTGACTCGTTACTTTTTCTTCGTAAGTACGGAAATAACCTAAAAGGTTAGGACGGCCAAACTCATTATTAAACGCAGCACCACCTAATGGGCCTTCAGTCATAATGTCTAGGGCATTAACAATACGGCCAGGCTTACCAAAATCACTCTCCCAAGGCTGTTCAAAACCTGGAATACGTAAATTAGATACAGTAAAACCTACCAAACCCGCCTTTGGCTTAGAGCCTCGACCGGTTGCGCCTTCATCACGAATCTCACCACCCGACCCAGTCGCCGCACCAGAGAAAGGAGCTATTGCTGTTGGGTGGTTATGGGTTTCAACTTTCATTAAGATTTCAATGTCTTCTTGATGATACGCATATTCACCTTGCGCATTCGGGAAGAAGCGACCCGCCTTTGAGCCTTTCATTACGGCTGCATTATCTTTATAAGCAGACAATACATTTTCAGGATTGTGCTCAAAGGTATTTTTAATCATTTTAAACAGCGACTTTGGCTGTTCAATACCATCGATAGTCCAATCAGCATTAAATATTTTATGACGACAATGCTCTGAGTTTGCTTGTGCAAACATGAATAATTCGATGTCGTTAGGATTGCGCCCTAACTTGATGAAGTTTTCTACTAAGTAGTCAATTTCATCATCAGCAAGTGCAAACCCTTGCTCTATATTGGCTACGGCTAATGCTTCGCGGCCGCCACCTAAAATATCAACTGATGACATTGGGCGTGGCGCATCGCTGCGAAATAACTGCGCTGCATCTTCTAATTTGCTGTGAGTAGCTTCAGTCATGCGGTCATGAAGAAGCGCTGTAACCTGTGTAAGCTGATCGGTGCTTAAATCACCCTCAACATAATATGCTATTCCTCGCTCTACGCGATGAACTTGCTTAAGCCCACAGTTATGAGCGATATCAGTCGCTTTTGAAGCCCATGGCGAAATAGTACCAGGGCGAGGCGTTACTAATACCAACTGACCCGCTGGCGCATGCTCAGCAATTGTTGGTCCATAGGTTAATAACTTCTCAAGTTTGGTTTGCTCATCATTGTTTAATGGCGATGTTAAATCGGCAAAGTGAGCGTATTCGGCATATACATTGGTGACAGGAAGTTGCAATTGTTGGCAACGCGCTAAAATTTTATTAACTCTGAACTCTGAAAGTGCTGGTGCACCACGAAGGATCAACATAAGTAATTTCACCCGGGGTTAGGGATTGAACGATATTTTAGGCGCGTATTATAGTCCAAATTACTCTCAGATTTAACTCAAAAATGCGCTTTTCATTAAATTAACTTTTTCTTTTTGTTTACACCTATTTTTTACTGGCTGCGATTAAACGGTAAGTGACGTAATCAGTAAGTTTTGTTATAACAGGAGATACGATGCTAAAGAGGCGAATATGTTGAAGATAAAGCTAATAACAATCATTACGTTAGTCATCCTTTTGTGTGCCTGTAACACACAAGAGCAGTCAACACAGCTCGCCCAAATTAAATCAGAAAATAAAATTCGCGTTGGTACACTTGCCAGTGCAAGTAATTATTATCAAGCTGTTCAAGGAGAACAAGGCTTTGAATTTGAACTCTCTCAAGCATTCGCCGACTACCTTGGGGTAGAGCTTGAAATTGTGCCCTTTTTTAATTTATCCGATATGTTTGCGCGCTTAGATAGTGGCGATCTCGATTTAATTGCCTCTGGGCTTACTTTTAACAAGGCGCGCGCCAAACGTTACCGCTATGGCCCAACTTACAGAACGATAAGTCAAAAATTAGTTTTTAAACAAGGGCGTGAACGCCCTCGTGATTTTGATGATTTAACCGGAAACTTCACCGTTATCGCTAAAAGTAGTCATTCATTAACATTAGAAGAAATAAAACAAAACAACCCAGATTTAACTTGGAGTGAAACCGAAGAGTTTGATGAAGAAGAGTTATTACAAGCCGTTATTGATGGGGAAATAGATTACACCTTAGCGGATTCACATACATTAGCGTTGTTTAGGCGCTATCACCCTAACTTGAGTATTGGCTTTTCAGTTACCCGTAATGATTCAATTGCATGGATACTAAGAAAGTCGAATGATGACTCATTGTACGCATTGCTAGTTCCTTTTTTTGGTGAAGCAAAACAAAACAATCAACTTTATGTACTTGAAGAGAAGTACTTTGGCCATGTCCGTCAGTTTAATTACGTTAATACCTTAGCCTACATAGATGCAATAAAAGAGACACTGCCTAAATATCAGCCTTGGTTTATACAATATGCAGGTAGCCTTGATTGGCGCTTACTTGCTGCATTGAGTTACCAAGAGTCGATGTGGAACCCTCGAGCTAAATCGCCAACAGGTGTGCGTGGAATTATGATGCTAACAAGGCGCACAGCAAAACAAGTCGGTGTTACTAACCGCTTAGAGCCAGAACAAAACATACGTGGCGGTGCAAAATACTTAGCTAAATTAATTAAGCGTATACCAGATAGAATCCCGCAGCCTGATCGTACTTGGCTTGCACTTGCCGCTTATAATGTTGGTTGGGGGCACGTTAATGATGCCCGCATAATTACCGAACAACAGGGAGCTAGCCCTGATAAATGGGCTGACGTTAAAAAGCGCTTACCATTACTAGTAAAAAAACGTCACTACCGTAACACACGCTATGGCTATGCTCGCGGTGATGTTGCAGTGACTTATGTTGATAATATTCGTCGCTATTACGATGCGCTTGTTTGGCTAGATGAAAATAATGCAATGGCAACTATACCGCCAACTTCCGAAACAGAAAAAGAAAAAGAAAAAGAAACAAAAGATAAAAGCATTAAACCAGGTGATGCAAATCAACGTATTAGTGATGGCGTAGAAAAAGAAAAATAAAAGCGCTATGAAAATTTCGCGCTATATTAGCTACATGTTAGAAAAGCAAATAGTTGTTTACTTGCAATCAATTATTCAATAATCTGGCTCAATTGTATTAAAATCTGTGTCATCACCAAGCACATAAGGATAAGTAATGCTTAAACGTAGACGTACACATCAGCTTAAACGTTGTATAAAACACTCAACTGCCACTCGTCGTCGAGTGATGTTAAGAAACTTACATAAAAAGATAATTTGGCGCCGTCGTATGTTTGCTATGCAGCAAATGGCTGAGCTAGACGCCTTAATAGCAGCTGCAGACTAATCGTTGTTAAGGTTGCGAGCGGCTAGCTTTGCGGCTTTAATTTGTGCTCGGCGACGCTTAAAAAAACTAGAAATAGTCTCAGCACATTGTGTCTCTAAAACCCCACCCGTTATTTCTACTTGATGGTTTAAACGAGGTTCTTGCAACAAGTTCATAATAGAACCAGCAGAACCCGTTTTAGCATCGGCTGCACCAAATACTAAACGTTTAATTCGGCTGTGCACTAACAGACCTGCACACATAGAGCAAGGCTCTAACGTGACATACAAAGTGCAGTCAATTAAGCGATAGTTGTTAAGCACTTTTCCGGCTTCTCTTACCGCTATCATCTCAGCGTGGGCAGATGGGTCATTATCGGTAATTGAGCGATTATAACCCGCGCTTATAAGCTGATTATTTTTGACAATAATGGCGCCTACCGGGATCTCATCGAGTTGCTCTGCTTGTTTTGCATACACAAGGGCTTGTTCCATCCAATATTGGTCGTCAAATGGCTCTGTCATGATTATTACTTAACTATTTTTTATGCCGTAATTATACCAACTTACCGTAAAAAAATGCGTAATTGATCACTTTATTGCAAAAATAAAACAAATTTAAGTGGTTTACCATGGCCCATAAGGCGGGATTTACGCTATAATCTCTCGCTTTTTTTATTTAGCTCACAACACGGGTAGCAAATGAAATTTCCTGGACGCCGCAGGCATAAACATTATTTTCCAGTGGAAGCCAAAGATCCACTGACCAATCAACTTAACGCCACAGAACGATTACACCGCAGCTATATTACGGGGATCGATCAAATCGTTGTTGATATAGAAGCTAAGGTTGACCAAGCTTTTCTCGATGAATTTCAATTGCGCCGAGGGATGTCGCAAGTTATAGATAATGACATCACTAATGCTTTATACGATCGCTTAAAACTAAACGATATGGTCGATTACGAATTCGCAGGAGGAACCGTTGGCAACACGATGCACAACTATTCCGTACTTGCTGATGATCGTTCAGTACTACTAGGCGTAATGAGCGAAAATATAAAAATAGGCAGTTATGCTTATCGATTTTTATGTAATAACTCAAGTCGTGTAGATTTAGACTACTTACAACCAGTCGATGGTCCTATTGGCCGTTGCTTTACCTTGATTGATGAAACAGGTGAGCGCACGTTTGCTATTAGTGCTGGCCTGATGAATTACCTAAAGCCAGAGTCAATTGATAAAGAGCTAATAGAAGGCTCATCAGCATTAGTCATCAGTGCTTATTTAATGCGTACTCAAGGTGATGAAACCATGACCGAAGCGACTATGCAAGCAATCAAGTATGCTAACGATGCAAATGTACCGGTGGTATTAACTCTAGGGACTAAGTTTCTTATCGAGCAGGACCCGACATGGTGGGCTAACTTTGTAGAAAAGCATGTTGATATACTTGCTATGAACGAAGAAGAAGGCCAAGCAATTACTGGATATGAAGATCCACTTCTTGCTGCTGACAAAGCATTAGACTGGGTTGACTTAGTTATTTGTACAGCCGGTGAAAAAGGCTTATTTATGGCTGGCTTTGTTGATGACAGCTGCAAACGTGAAACAGAGTACCCATTATTACCGGGTGCTATACCAGATTTTAATCGTTATGAATTTTCACGTGCAATGCGTAAAATTGACTGTGAAAATCCTATAAAGGCATATAGCCATACTGCGCCGTTTATGGGTGGGCCTGACTCGATTAAAAATACCAATGGTGCCGGTGACTGTGCTTTAGCCGCGGTTTTACATGACTTATCAGCGAATGTTTATCATAAGTTGAATGTTGCTAATTCAGCAAAGCATCAGCAACAAGCCATTACCTACTCTTCGCTCGCACAAATTAGCAAATATGCTAACCGTGCAAGCTTTGAAGTACTTGTACAGCACTCTCCTCGCTTATCTCGTGGTTTGCCTGAGCGCGAAGATTGTTTAGAACAAGTGTATTGGGATCAATAAGATCCCATTACGCTAAACAAAGCTAAAATATAGATATATCAAGCTTTTTAGATAGCAGCTCTAATGCTGCTATTCCCGCCACTGAGTTACCAAAAGAGTTTAATCCTGGGGAATACACTGCCACAGTAAACCTATTCGGTAATACCGCCAATATAGTCCCAGAAACCCCTGATTTTCCAGGCATCCCCACTCGATAACCAAAATCACCCGCCGCATCATATAAACCACTGGTAAATAACAACGAGTTTAGTTGCTTATTTTGACGGCTAGAAAGCACTCGTTTAGAAGAGCTGTAGTCTATCCCTTTATTAGCTAAAAAGTTGTAAGCCTTAGCAAGTTCAATACAATTAAGTTCTATGGCACAAAAATTAAAGTATGACCACAGCACATCATCCACTTCATTTTCAAAGTTACCGAATGATTTCATTAAGTGTGCCATTGCCGCATTTCGATGCCTAAACTCATACTCTGAATTAGCCACTTGTTTATCTATTACGATACTTCGATTACCAGATAAATCGCGAAATGTTTCCAGCATAGAGTGCATGGGTGCTGATAAACGACTATATAAAGCATCACAGGTAACTATGGCACCCGCATTAATAAATGGGTTACGGGGTATGCCTTTTTCAAACTCAAGCTGGGTCAGTGAATTAAATGCTGTTCCTGAGGGCTCTTTACCCACTCTACTCCATAGTTCATCGCCATAACGTTGCAGCGCTAATGTCAGAGTCATTACTTTAGAAACAGATTGAATAGTAAAACGCTGTTCACAATTACCCGCGCAAAATATCTCCCCCTCAGTGGTGTAAATGGCAATAGAAAACTGCTCAAGATCAACTTCAGCAAGAGCAGGGATATAATCAGCAACCTTACCTTGGCTCAATAAAGGTTTAACCTCTTGAGTTATCTCATTTAGCACTCGTTGATAATCACTGGTTGGCAATAGACACCTCAATAATATGCAAAGTTAAAATCAAATTTTAACACGTAGGATCTATAACTGCATGAGAATGTTAAGTCTATAAGTTATTAGTAATCTGATAGGAAGCATATACATGATGAGATTAGCGGGCAGTCTCTTTTTTTAAGATATTGCGTAATTCATCTTCAAATTTAAAACAATAAAAAACCAGCATTTTGCTGTAACGTGGTTCTGTTATTTGGAGCCAGTGCGCTAATTTATAGCGACAATACAATAGAACATCCCACTTTTTTGTTTAGATCCAAGCTGTTTTGTTTGATGTATAGGAATACGAATGCCATGGAGCACAAGATATGCAAGAGCGGCCACTACTAAGTTCCATATACAGTCTTGGCTTGATGTTTTTCTTTATCTCAGACAACAAAAAACCCGTTACATTGCTGTAACGGGTTTCTTTAATTGGATCCTGGTAATGTCATGGTGCCCACAGCGGTAGAAAGTCACATAGCAAATGCGACACTATTATTGTGTCGGGGCGGCCTTGTGCGGGGCTCGCCTTCGAGCTGTTTAGGAATACGAATGCCGTGGAGCACAGGATGTAAGAGAAAGGCCACCACTGAGTTCGGCATGGGCTCTTGGCTATTTATTAAATCCCAGACAGCAAAAAACCCGTCACATCGCTGTAACGGGTTTCTCTTATTTGGATCCTGGTAATGTCATGGTGCCCACAGCAGTAGAAAGTCACATAGCAAATGCGACACTATCATTGTGTCGGGGCGGCCTTGTGCGGGGCTCGCCTTCGAGCTGTTTAGGAATACGAATGCCGTGGAGCAAAGGATGTACGAGAACGGCAACCACTGAGTTCGGCATGAGCTCTTGGCTATTTATTAAATCCCAGACAGCAAAAAACCCGTCACATCGCTGTAACGGGTTTCTCTTATTTGAAT